>NZ_JACMYP010000075.1 GCF_020889705.1 Bradyrhizobium altum
GACATAGAAGCCCGAGCCCGGCCGCGCCCGGATCAGGCCCTCGGCGGCAAGCCGGTCATAGGCCTCGACCACGGTCGAGGGCGAGACGCCCATGGTCGCGGCAAAGCTGCGGATCGAGGGCAGGCGGTCGTCGGCGGCGAGCGCGCGGCTCGCGATCCTGGCGCGGATCGCGTTCATCACGCCGGTGGTCCGGGTCGCCTTTGGCGCATTGGCTGGTTGCCGCAAGTGTATGCCTACCTCTACCCGTACAGTTTGGCAATATTGTACTGATCCGTAGCTGCCTTGGCCAGCCCGCCGCCGCTATCTTCGCCTTCGAAAGACGAGGTGTGCGATGAGCGATTCGAAGACGTTGTCGGGGAAGTCTCTGTCGGGGAAGTCTTGGGCGGGCGAGGGGCGCAGCGGCGCGTCGCTGGAGGGCTGGGGCAGCGGCCTGCTCGGCGTGATCATCTTCAGCGGCTCGCTGCCCGCCACCCGCGTCGCGGTCGCCGGGTTCTCGCCGCTGTTCCTGACCTCGGCACGCGCGGCGATTGCGGCGCTGCTCGGCGCGGCACTGCTGGCGGTGCTGCGGCAGCCCTGGCCGCAGCGCAAGGACCTGGTGTCGCTGACCATCGTGGCGCTCGGCGTCGTGATCGGCTTTCCGCTGCTGACCGCGCTGGCGCTGCAGCACATCACCTCGGCGCATTCGATCGTGTTTATCGGGCTGTTGCCGCTGTCGACCGCGGTGTTCGGCGTGCTGCGCGGCGGCGAGCGGCCAAAGCCGCTGTTCTGGCTGTTCTCCTGCATCGGCAGCGCGACGGTCGGCGCCTTCGCCTTGTCGGGCGACGGATCGGCGTCGCTGACCGGCGACCTGCTGATGGTCGCCGCCATCATCGTCTGCGGCCTCGGCTATGCCGAGGGTGCTGCGCTGTCGCGCCGGCTCGGCGGCTGGCAGGTGATCTCCTGGGCGCTGGTGCTCTCAGTGCCGGTGGTGCTCATGATGACGATCATGACGCTGCCGCCGAGTTGGCAGGGCATCGGCGCGCCGGCCTGGCTCGGGCTCGCCTACGTCTCGATCTTCAGCATGCTGGTCGGCTTCGTGTTCTGGTATCGCGGGCTTGCGCTCGGCGGCATCGCCAGCGTCGGCCAGTTGCAGCTGTTGCAGCCGTTCTTCGGCCTCGCGCTGGCCGGGCTGCTGCTGCATGAGCCGGTCGCCTGGTCGATGATCGCCGCCACCATGCTCGTCGTCGCCTGCGTCGTGCTCGCGCGCCGCTTCGCCTGAGCACGTCGGTCCTCTCCGATAGAAAGTGAAGACAGCATGCCCGGCGCTAGGCCGGGCATGACGCGTTTGAAAAAGCGGAGGGCGCTAAGCCGGCTCCTGCGCTTTGCCGATTCGCCCGAGATGGGTGTAGCCAAACCCTCTTGAGTATTTCAGCCCGTAGCCGAGCGCGCGGTCGATCCCGATATGGGCAAGCCAGATCATCGCGATCGAGAGCACCAGCGGTCCTTCGCCGGCAAAACCCAGCGTCATCAGCGCCACCGGCGCGAGATAGGTGTGGGCGGCGTTGTAGGCGATGGCGCCGGCCCGCGGGCTGATCAGGTAAGCAGCAAAGCTGATGTCCGGCACCAGAAACAGCAGGACATAGACCAGCCAGGAGCCCTCCCACTTGTAGTAGAGCACGGTCATCCCGAGGAACAGCACCAGCCCCTCCAGCCGGAGCAGGGTGCGCACCCCGCCGGTCGCGGCGCCGGTCTCGGCCGTGGTCGTATCAGTCATCGCTGTCTCCCCAGATGTCGGAAAATCCTACCGTTTTTGCGCCCGAACCGGTTCACAAGCGCCTTTCCGGTTCCGAAATGGCCGTGCTAAAGCCATTCCGAACGAAGCGGGCCTCGGCCCGCGCCGGGACGCGGACTGTAGCTAACACGGGCGGAAACAAATGAAAGACATCCTCGACACCCTCGAAGAGCGGCGCGCCGGCGCCAAGCTGGGCGGCGGCGAAAAGCGCATCGAGGCGCAGCACGCCCGCGGCAAGCTGACCGCCCGCGAGCGGATCGAGCTCCTGCTGGACAAGGGCTCGTTCGAGGAATTCGACATGTTCGTCGAGCACCGCTCGATCGAGTTCGGCATGGAGAAGACCAAGATCCCCGGCGACGGCGTCGTCACCGGCTGGGGCACGGTCAACGGCCGCAAGACCTTCGTGTTCGCCAAGGACTTCACCGTGTTCGGCGGTTCGCTGTCGGAAACCCATGCGCTGAAGATCACAAAACTTCAGGACATGGCGATGAAGGCGAGGGCGCCGATCATCGGCCTCTATGACGCCGGCGGCGCGCGCATCCAGGAGGGCGTCGCCGCGCTCGCAGGCTATTCCTACGTGTTCCGCCGCAACGTGCAGGCCTCGGGCGTGATCCCGCAGATCTCCGTCATCATGGGCCCTTGCGCCGGCGGCGACGTCTATTCGCCCGCCATGACCGACTTCATCTTCATGGTGAAGAACACCAGCTACATGTTCGTCACCGGCCCCGATGTGGTGAAGACCGTCACCAACGAGGTGGTCACGGCGGAAGAACTCGGCGGCGCCTCGGTGCACGCGACGCGCTCCTCGATCGCCGACGGCGCATTCGAGAACGATGTCGATGCGCTGTTGCAGATGCGCCGGCTGATCGACTTCCTGCCGTCGAACAACACCGACGGCGTGCCGGAATGGCCGAGCTTCGACGACATCGGCCGGGTCGACATGTCGCTGGACACGCTGATCCCCGACAATCCGAACAAGCCCTACGACATGAAGGAGCTGATCCTCAAGGTCGTGGACGAGGGCGATTTCTTCGAGATCTCGGAGACCTTCGCCAGGAACATCGTCACCGGCTTCGGCCGCATCGCGGGCCGCACCGTGGGCTTCGTCGCCAACCAGCCGATGGTGCTGGCGGGCGTGCTCGACAGCGATGCGTCACGCAAGGCCGCACGCTTCGTTCGCTTTTGCGATGCCTTCAACATCCCGATCGTCACCTTCGTCGACGTGCCGGGCTTCTTACCCGGAACCGCGCAGGAATATGGCGGCCTGATCAAGCACGGCGCCAAACTCTTGTTCGCCTATTCGCAGTGCACGGTGCCGCTCGTCACCATCATCACCCGCAAGGCCTATGGCGGCGCCTTCGACGTGATGGCCTCGAAGGAAATCGGCGCCGACATGAACTACGCCTGGCCGACCGCGCAGATCGCGGTGATGGGCGCCAAGGGCGCGGTGGAGATCATTTTCCGGGGCGACATCGGCGACCCCGACAAGATCGCCGCGCGCACCAAGGAATACGAAGACCGCTTCCTGTCGCCCTTCATCGCCGCCGAGCGCGGTTACATCGACGACGTCATCATGCCGCATTCGACGAGGCGGCGGATCGCGCGGGCGCTGGCGATGCTCAGGGACAAGAAGGTCGAGATCCCCGCGAAGAAGCACGACAATCTGCCGTTGTGAGAGAAGCGTAGGGTGGGTTATCGAAGCGTAACCCGCTACCTGCGTTCCGCACGATCCGCGGCGGGTTACGGCTTCGCCTAACCCGCCCTACAGGTTCGAACCTGATGACCGAAGACGAGCTGACCGACGACATCTCCGAGATCGAGGCGCAGATCGAGGAGCTTGCCGAGAGCGCCGAGCGATCTCGCAGGATTATTCTCGGTTCGAAGGCGGCAATCGCCGGCGGGTTCGTATTGTTGTCCACTGCGCTGCTCGGCTTGTTCGGTTCGGGTGAGACCGCAGCACTCGGATCGATTGCGCTGGTGCTCGGCGGCATCGTGTCGCTCGGATCGAATGTGAGCACGCTGCGGCAGACCGAGGCCGCGATCAGCACCGCCGAGGCGCGCCGTGCGCGACTGATCGGCAACATCGATCTTCGGCTGGTTCACGATGCGCCGCTGAAACAGATGTGAGCGACGTAGCCCGGATGAGCGCAGCGATATCCGGGGCGGCTCTATCCGAACTGCGCGCACCGTCCCGCATCTCGCTTCGCTCATGCGGGCTACATGTTACGTGCTAGGCCGCGCCGCATGATCGAAACGCCGCGTCTGCGACTTCACAAATGGGACGACCGCCATCGCGACGCGTTCGCGGCGATGCATGCCGATCCCGAAGTCATGGCCGATTACGGCGGGCCCGTCGACCGGGCGGAGAGCGATCGGAAATTCGAGCGATACGTTGCCGCGCAGCGCGACCACGGCATCTCCCGATGGGCCGTTGAGGATGTCGACGGCGTACTGCTGGGCTATGCCGGGGTGATGCCGCGGCTGTCGAACGATCATCCGCTCGGCGCGCATTTTGAAATCGGCTGGCGCTTCACGCGCAAGGCGTGGGGCCACGGCTACGCCACCGAGAGCGCCAGGGCGGCGCTGCGGCACGCCATTCATGACATCGGCCTGCGCGAGATCGTGTCATACACCAGCGCGGACAACGTGCGTTCGCAGGCAGTGATGGCGCGGCTCAATCTGCTGCGCGATCCCGTGCGCGACTTTACGACACTGACGGCGCGTGGCGAGCCGTGGCGCGGGCTGGTCTGGGTCGTGCCATCGGGATGGCCGCGCGACTGATTTGCCTGTCGTGCAAATCAAATCCGCTTGCGCCGGCTGCGACATAGTAACCCGACGGGCAACTCAGCAAAATGCGTCAAGCCGGCATTGAGAAAATAGTCCGCTTGGCGTTTGACCCAACTCAGATGTTCAATTGTCCCGTCTCACCTGATCGAGGGGCGCTTCGCGGTCGTCACGAACGTGGGTGGAGATGCGGTGGACGCTGAACGTGCGACTGACGAAGGCACGCGAAGCGGACGGTGAAGTCGTGTGGTCCTGACGCCCTAGCGGCAGGTGTCCTCTCGCAAGATGCAACGCGCGTTGCGAAGGCGGTGACAAGCAAGCCCAGTCTCGCCGGGGAGAGCACGAAATAAGCCGTAAGCCATCGCGCAGGGAAAGCCGGGTTGTTTCCGGTTACACCCGTGGTCCTACCCCCGTGCTTTCTACCTTTTGCACGGGGCCCATGGGTGCGATCGGCACCCGGCTTTCCCTGCGCCCTCTGCGAGGGAGAGGGCGAGACGAAGAGCAAAGCTCGGACGATTTGCGTCGCGAGAATGCGGACGCTCATCCTCAATGCTGTTTGAGAATGTGAATCGGAATCGTTCCGCGTCATTGCGAGCGAAGCGAAGCAATCCATGCTTCAGCACATGCGGAAGGATGGATTGCTTCGTCGCTTCGCTTCTCGCAATGACGTGGGAAGCAAGCGCCGCTCCAGTCCCGTCGTCCTGAGGTGCGAGCGGAGCGAGCCTCGAAGGATGCACGGCCACCAGCCGGGCCGTCGATCCTTCGAGACGCCGCTTTGCGGCTCCTCAGGATGACGGATCGAGAGCTGCACGCGCAGCCTTACCGCGACGCCGCCAGCGGCACGTAGTCGTATTCGCCGACGCCTTGCAAAACCAGGAAGGTCAGCGACGTCGTGCTGGCGTTGGTGACGAGGTGAGGGCGGGTCGGGCGCACGGCGTAGACCTCGCCGGGCTTGAGGTTCACTTCCTCCTTCGGCTCCTACAGGAACAGCCGCATCTGGCCTTCCAGCACATAGAATGTGTCGGAGATGTTGCTGTGGGTGTGCCACGGCACCTTCTGGGTCGGCGAGAGTTGCAGCTCCATGATGCGGAAGCCGGGGCGTGCGGCGTGCTGGGCGCGGCGCTCGACTTCGTAGAGGTGGCTGGCATCCTTGATCGGTTGTCCTGACTTCATGGCGGCCTCCCGGAGATGGTCTTGTGATGCGTGATGCTAGTTCCGTTCGATCGTTCGTGAAACGGTCGGAATCGGCATGACGGGTAGAACGCGAGGAGGCATTGTCGTGATGGTTGTGTGACGTCACGCGAACGCGGATGCGGCCGCGCGGCGTCGAACTCCCTGAAACGTGAATGTGCGGTTCAGCCGGCGTTCAGGTCGCGGCGAAAAAACTGGCTGACGCAGTTGGTCCAACTCAGCAACAAAGGGAAACTCTGATGGAACGCCGGGATTTTCTGAAGATGGCCTTCGGTGTCGCCGCCGGTGTGGCGACTCTTGCAGCAACCGCCCAGGCGGCGCCGCTCGCGCCGCTTCCGCTCAATCAGGATGCCCGCGCGCCGGCCGGCAACGATGCGCATCCGGCTGTCACCACCGGCGACGAGGTCGGTCGCCTGAAGCCCGAGGAGGTGCGCTGGCATCACGGCCACCGCCGTTGGCATCATCGGCGCTGGCACCATCGGCATTGGGGCTGGCGCCGCCGCCATTGGCGCAGGCATCACTGGCGCCGCTGGTGACATCGGCACCGCCTCGAAAAAGAAAAACCCCGCGCCAGGCGGGGTTTTGTTTGCGCAGGTGTGCCGCGATCAGATCGGGCGGCAACGGCCATAGCGCCAGGCGAAGCCATAGGGGCAGGCGCGGACGCGCGGCGCCACCACGACCGCGCCGGGTGCGACGACGACGGGGCGCTCAACAACGACAGGGCCGGGAGCGACGACGACGGGGCCACGGTTCCTGACGCAGCCGCCATAGGGACCGCGGTGCCAGCCGGGGCCGCAGCCACCGGCAGCGTCAGCTGCGCTGATGCCGGCGAAAGCGGTCGTCACCAAAACTGCTGCTGCAAAAAGATACTTCATGTCTTCTCCTTTTAAATGGGCCGCGCTGCGGCACCGCAACAAACTTTAGATTACCGATTCGCCCGGCCGGATGATTGCAGAAGCCGTGTTCGATGTCGCCGACCATAGTGTTGTGGGCTGAATGCGACATGAATGTTGCGCGTCACAGCTGCGTCAGTGCGCCGCAAGCGAGTCAGCATTGATCTGAAACATTTCGCACGCGCGAGCAGGACGGAGCACACGGCGGCGCGGGCGCGAAAATGTATCGGAGAGCGAGACAAGCAAGACAAAGGGTTCGCGAACGACCGCGCCGATGCCGACTTGAACGCGCGATGTTATTCGCCCGCGCCGAACAGCGCCGCGAACCGCTTCTCGCCGTTTCGCGAGAAATTGACGACGCGGCTGCCCGGTGCAGCATCGCGCGCCGCCCATTTCAATTCGGTGAAGCGATCCATCATCGCGGCGCCCAGTGTGCCGGCGAGATGGTGGCGCCGCTCGCTCCAGTCGAGGCAGGCCTTGCACACCGGACGGCGCGGATGGGTCAGCGCATCGGCGTCGATCTGCAGCTCCTCGGCCATGAAGCGCTTGCCTTCGCCGGTGAGCTCGATCGCCTGCTTGCTCTGGCGGACCAGCTTCTGCCGCTTCATGCTGTCGAGCATCTGCACGCCGAGATCGCCGGCGAGATGGTCGTAGCAGATGCGGGCGCGGCGCAGCGCCGGATCCTTCGGCCCGGTGCGCACGCGCATATGGCCGGCGCGGGCGGCGATGCCCTGCAGGCCTTCGAGCACATCAGCGACGTCGGGGTCAGAGAGCCGGTAGTAGCGGTGGCGGCCTTGCTTCTCGGGCTCGATCAGGCCGCCGGCCTCGAGCTTGGCGAGATGCGAGCTCGCCGTCTGCGGCGTGATGCCGGCCTCCTGCGCCAGCTCGCTCGCGGTCAGCGCGCGACCGGTCATCAGCGCGGTCAGCATGTTGCAGCGTGCGGGATCGCCGACCAAAGCGGCGATCCGGGAGATGTCGGGTCCTGCTTTCATAGTTCGATGATAGCCGAAGCATCGAGGTCGGGCAAGGCGGTAGTGTCCATCGTGCCCATCGCCCGCAAAGACGAAAACACCAGGAGCCCATCAATGACCGTCACCGTCTTCATCCGCTACCAGCTCGATCCGTTCAAGCGCGCGATGTTCGAGGAGTATTCGCGGAACTGGCTTTCGATCATCCCGCGCTGCGGCGGCGATCTGCTCGGCTACTGGATGCCGCACGAGGGCACCAACAACATCGCCTTCGCGCTGATCTCGTTCGAAAGCCTCGCCGCCTACGAGGCCTATCGCGCGCGGCTGCGCCAGGACAGCGAGGGCATGGCGAACTTCAACTTCGCGGAACAAAACCGCTTCATCCTTGCCGAGGAACGGACATTTCTGCGTAAGGTCGAGCTATAGTCGTTCCACAACAACAATGCGCGGAGGCGTCCATGATTGCCGTGATCTTCGAAGTCTGGCCGAAGGCCGAGCACCGGGAGCTCTATTTCGATCTGGCCGCCGAGTTGAAGCCGATCCTGCAGGAGATCGACGGCTTCATCTCGGTCGAACGGTTCGAGAGCCTCACCGAGAAAGGCAAGTTCGTGTCGCTGTCATTCTTCCGCGACGAGGCTGCGGTAGAAGCCTGGCGCAACACGGTCGAGCACCGCCGCATCCAGGCCAAGGGCCGCGCGCGGATCTTCGAGAATTATCGGCTGCGGGTCGCGAGCGTGATCAGGGATTACGGCCTGAACGAACGTGATCAGGCACCGAAGGACAGCCGCGCGGTGCACGAGCCGAAGCTCTAGCGCGCGCAGATGCGCGTGCCTATCTCTGCGCGGCCAATGACTCTAGGGAGCGACCAATGCCACTGCCAACTGCTGACAAACGAGCCGCCTTCAAGAAGTTGCACGACAGCGGATGCTTCATCATTCCGAACCCGTTCGATGTCGGCAGCGCCCGCGCCTTGCAACATCTCGGCTTCAAGGCGCTGGCCTCGACCAGCGCGGGCTTTGCCTGGACCATCGCAAAGGCCGACAACCGCGTCACCGTCGACGACGTCTGCGATCATCTGACCGCGGTCTGCGCGGCGGTCGATGTTCCCGTCAACGCCGATTTCGAGGGCGGCTTCGCGGTCGAGCCGGACAAGGTTGCGGTCAATGTCGCGCGCGGCGTCAAGACCGGTGTCGCGGGGCTCTCGATCGAGGACTCCACCGGTGATGCCGCCAACCCGCTGTTCGAGCACAAGCTCGCGGTCGAGCGCATCAGGGCGGCGCGCAAGGCCATCGATGCCGACCACAGCGGTGTGCTGCTCACCGGCCGCTGCGAGGCGTTCCTGTGGGGTAAGAAGGACCTCAATCTGGTGATCGAGCGGCTGCAGGCCTATTCGGAGGCCGGGGCGGATGTGTTGTATTCGCCGGGCATCTCGACCAAAGAGGAAATCTCCGCGGTCGTGAAGGCGGTGGCGCCGAAGCCGGTCAATCTTTTGATCGGCGGCGCGTCAGACCTGACGCTGCAAGCGGTCGCCGACCTCGGCGTGCGCCGGATCAGCGTCGGCGGGGCGCTGGCGCGGATGGCCTGGACCGGCGTCATGAAGGCGGCCAAGGAAATGGCGGAGAAGGGCACCTTCACCGAATTCGCCAACGGCTATCCCGGCGGCGAGCTCAACAAGATGTTCAAGTAGACTTCGCGCGCAAAAAGAGCGGCGGGCCGCCTGGGCCCGCCGCTCGCGCTTGGTCAGATTCGTCCCTCGTTACTTCGCATTCTCGGCCGGCGGGGCCGCCGGCTTGTTCATGTCTGACTTGTTCATGTCAGACGGCGGGGTCGACGGATTGGCCGGCGCCGCACCCGTGGTCACACCGGGCTGGCTGTTCGGCTTCGGCGTCACGTCGCGCATGCCCGGGGGCGCACCGGCCGGATTGGCCGGCTGGGTCTGCGCAGTCTGTGTCGGCGGCGTCGTGCCTGCCTCGTGCACCGACGTATTGTTCAACCCGTAGAACAGCGCGCCGAGCACCACGGCCACCGCGACTGCGAACATCGCGATCTTGGTGGTGCTGGCCGGTCCCTCCTGCAGTTCCGGATCCGGCTGCAGCTCGTTGTCCAGGCTGTTGAAGCGCGCCTGACGGCGGATTTCGTCTTCGGTCAGGTTGGCGCGATACGGATCGTCAGGTTGGTAAGCCATTGCAAAGTTCCTCCGTTTGCACCTCTAAGCTAAACGCCGGGGACAATGGCTGGCGCGTAAGGATGTTCCGCGCCAATGTTGCAACCTGTTCATGCAGGAACCGTCGATTCCTTGGGTTCCGACCTGTTCCATGAGGCCTTTTCAATGTGGACCATGCCGCCCACCGATTCGGTGCTGCACGTGCTCTCCTTTATCGCGGTTGCCGCGCAGTCGATGACGGCGGCGCTGGCGGCCGGCCGGCGCAGCATGGATTGGGCCGGCGTCTGCATGCTGGGCGCGATCACCGCGCTCGGCGGCGGCACCATCCGCGACGTGCTGCTCGGGCATTATCCGCTGCTCTGGGTCAAGCACCCGATCTACCTTGCGGTCGCGGCGGCCGGCGCCTTCGCCACCATCCTGCTGGCGCGGCTGGTGCATCGGCTGAACATCGCATTCCTGTTGCTCGATGCGATCGGGCTTGTGGTGTTCACGATGGCCGGCTGCGACGTGGCCTGGCAGGTCGACGCCTCGCTGCCGATCGTGATCGTCGCCGGCATGATCACCGGCTGCGCCGGCGGCGTGCTGCGCGACATCCTCTGCAACGAGGTGCCGCTGTTGTTTCGCAGCGAGCTCTACGCCAGCGTCTCCGTGGTGACGGGGCTGTTCTATGCGATCGGCGTCGGCCTGCACTTAAACGACCAGCTCTGGACCGTGCTGACCTTCGCGGTCGGCCTGACGTTCCGGATGCTCGCGATCCGCTACAGATGGGAGATGCCGAAATTCGTGTTCAACGGCGAGGAGCGGTGAGGGCTATTTCGGCGCGCGCGCCTTCGCGACCTCAACGGCGGTCACGGCCGGCGCCGCATTGCCCCAGGAATTGCGGATGTAGGTCGCAACGTCGGCGACTTCCTGGTCGGTCAGTTTGGGATAGGCCGGCATCGAGCCTGCGTTGGGCGCCCTCGGTGTGGTCACGGTCTGCGCGCCGTCGAGGATGATGCGCAGCGTGCTCGCCGGATTGGCCGATTGCAGATTGGCGTTGCCGGGCAGCGGCGGATAGATCCGTGGGCTACCCGAGCCGTCGAGTTCATGGCAGGCGACGCAGGCGCCGCGATAGATGCGTTCGCCGTCGCTCATCTGCGCCGGCGCGGGCGGGGCGACCTGCGGCTCCGACGCGCCGGCCGGCAGGCTCTTCAGATAGACCGCTATCGCGCGCACATCTGCGTCGCTCATCTTCGAGGTCGAGTTGACCACCACCTCGGACATCAATGGGCCGGCATGGCTGTGCCCATTGCGGCCGCTCTGCAGATATTCGGCGATGTCGCTGGCGCTCCATGATTTCAGCCCGCTGCGTTCTGCGCCATCGAGCCTGGGTGCGAACATGCCCTGCACCATGCTGCCGCCGAACGCCTGGTCGCGCTTGCCGGCGCCGAAGGCATTCTTCGGCGTATGGCAGGCGCCGCAATGGGCGAGGGCCTCGACGAGGTAGCGGCCGCGATTCCATTCCGCGGTCTTGCTCTGGTCCGGCTGGATGATGCCCGGCGTGAAAAACAGGGCCTTCCAGGCGCGCATCAGCCCGCGGTAGTTCAACGGCCAGCGCAACTCCGGCGGCGGTGCCTTGTTGCTGACCGGCGCCAGCGTCGCGAGATAGGCGCGGATCGCCAGGATGTCGTCGCGGATCAGCTTGGTGAAATACGGGTAGGGGAAGGCGGGGTAATAATGCGCCCCGCTTGGCGAGACGCCCATCCGCAGCGCGCGCAGACAATCGCCATCGCTCCAGCCGCCGATGCCGGTATCGCTGTCGGGCGTCAGGTTCGGCGAGAACACCGCACCGAACGGGGTGTCGATCTCCTTGCCCCCGGCGAAGGGCTTTGCCGGGTCGGCCGTGTGGCAGCTCGCGCAGTCACCGGCGATCGCGAGCGCCTTGCCGCGGGCGACCATGTCGTCGGTTGGCGCAGCGGTGCATTCGCGGGCCGCGAACGCACTGCACAACAGCACACTGGCCAGAATCGCACAGGTCGTCCGACGTCGTCGCCGCATCCATTCACCCTTCCGTCCACACGACGCGTTACGCCGTTTCGCCGCGGGCCTGTCCTGCGACAGAAACCGAAACGGCGCTCCGATATTCCCGGCACTAAGTTGCGATTTTTGGGCGACGGGCTTGGTCGCCCAGAATTGTGCTGCGCGGGCCAGAAAATCCGACATAGACTGGTTCTAACAAGTTCGGATGACTAGCTAAAAAGCAGGCGTCGCGACCAGCGCAAAGAGGGCTAAATGGGAATCAACCAAGGGCCTATCAGCCTCGACCAGAAATACACCCAGGGCACCGGTCACGTCTTCATGACCGGCATCCAGGCGCTGGTCCGCCTGCCCATGGCGCAGATCAGACGCGACCGCGCCGCAGGCCTCAACACGGCAGGCTTCATCTCCGGCTATCGCGGTTCCCCCCTCGGCGGTTACGACCAGCAGCTGTTCGCCGCCCGCAAGCATCTCGAGCAGTACAACATCAAATTCCAGCCCGGCGTGAACGAGGACCTCGCGGCGACCGCGATCTGGGGCTCGCAGCAGCTCGCCCTGTCGCCCGGCGCCAAATATGATGGCGCGGTCGGCATCTGGTACGGCAAGGGCCCCGGCGTCGACCGCTGCGGCGACGTCTTCCGCCACGGCAATGCGGCGGGCTCCGCCAAGCATGGCGGCGTGCTCTGCCTGGCCGGCGACGATCACGGCGCAAAGTCCTCCACCGTCCCGCATCAGTCCGACCACGCCTTCATCTCCGCGCTGATGCCCTATCTCTATCCCTCCAGCATCCATGAAATGATCGAGATGGGTCTGCTGGGTATCGCGATGTCGCGCTACTCCGGCTGCTGGGTCGGCATGAAGGTGATCACCGAGACGGTCGAGACCACGGCCGAGATCGACCTCACCGACGAGATGACGCCGTTCATCATCCCGGCCGATTTTGAATTGCCGCCGGGCGGCCTCAACATCCGCTGGCCCGACGACCGTTTCGAGCAGGACCGCAGGCTGCAGGATTACAAGGGCTTTGCCGCGATCGCCTTTGCCCGCGCCAACAAGGTCAACCGCATCACCATGGATTCGCCGAACGCGCGCTACGGCATCATGGCCTCGGGCAAGAGCTACGAGGACATCCGCCAGGCCCTGCGCGAACTCGGCATCACGCCCGAGATCGCCGCCAAGATCGGCATTCGCCTCTACAAGATCGGCATGCCCTGGCCGCTGGAGCCGGAAGGCGTACGCAACTTCGCTGTCGGTCTTGAGGAAATCTTCATCGTCGAGGAACGCCGCGAGATCGTCGAGAACCAGGTCAAGCAGGAGCTGTTCAACTGGCGCGACGACGTGCGCCCGCGCATCGTCGGCAAGATGGACGATCACGACAAGCGCTTCCTGACCTTTGCCGCCGAGCTCAGCGTGGCTTCGCTTGCGAGCTCGCTCACCGAACGGCTGCTTCGACTTAATCTCAATCCTGAAATCGCCGTGATGCTGCGCGCCAAGGCCGACTGGTTCAACGGCCGCCAGTCGTCGCAGATGCAGGCGACGGCACCCGTCAGCCGCACCCCGTACTTCTGCTCGGGCTGCCCGCACAACACCTCGACCAAGGTGCCGGAAGGCAGCCGCGCGCTCGGCGGCATCGGCTGCCACTTCATGGCGCTGTGGATGAACCGCTCGACCGAGACCTTTACCCACATGGGCGGCGAGGGCGTGCCGTGGGTTGGCATCGCGCCGTTCACCAACGAGAACCACATCTTCGCCAATCTCGGCGACGGGACTTACTTCCACTCCGGCATTCTCGCAATCCGCCAGTCGATCGCCTCCAAGGCCAACATCACCTACAAGATCCTCTACAACGACGCCGTCGCCATGACCGGCGGCCAGCACCACGACGGCGATCTGTCGCCGCAGAAGATCACCTTCCAGCTCCACGCCGAAGGCATCCGCGAGATCTACCTGGTCTCGGAAAATCCGGGTTCTTATCCGGCTGATACCATCGCGCCGGGCGTCAAGCTGTTCCACCGCGACGAGCTCGAGAACGTCCAGAAGATGTGCCGCGACACCAAGGGCACGTCAGCGATCGTGTTCGTGCAGACCTGCGCCGCGGAAAAGCGCCGTCGCCGCAAGCGCGGTCTGATGGAGGATCCGGCGCGCCGCGTGCTGATTAATCCGGCCGTCTGCGAAGGCTGCGGCGACTGCTCGGTGCAGTCGAACTGCATCTCGGTCGAGCCGCTGGAGACTGAGCTCGGGCGCAAGCGCACCATCAACCAGTCGACCTGCAACAAGGACTATTCCTGCGTGAAGGGCTTTTGCCCGTCCTTCGTCACGGTCGATGGTGGCACCCTCAAGCGTCGCGCGCCGACCGAGCTTGGCGATATCGGCGTCTTGCCGGAGCCGGCCTCGAAGCCCGCGCTCGACCGGCCCTACAACATCGCGGTCGGCGGCGTCGGCGGCACCGGCGTGCTGACGATCGGCGCGCTGCTCGGCATGGCGGCGCATATCGAGGGCAAGGCCTCGATGATCCTCGACATGTCCGGCCTTGCGCAGAAGGGCGGCGCGGTACTGAGCCATGTCCGGCTCTCCGAGCACACCGCTGATGTGACCTGTTCGCGTATCGTGACCGGCACGGCCGATCTCGTCCTCGCCGCCGACGAGGTCGTGGCGGTGTCGAAGGACACCATCTCGCTGTGCGAGGCGAGCCGCTCCGTCGGCATCATCAACAGCCACATCATCCCGACCGCAGATTTCATCCTCAACCGCGACTTCAACTTCCAGAGCCGCAAGGTCAACAGCGTGCTGGAGACCGAGCTGCGCAAGGACTCGGCCTTCTTCGACTTCACCAAGCCGGCCGAAGCGCTGCTCGGCGACAGCATCGCCACCAACATCATGATGATGGGCTATGCCTATCAGCGCGGGTTGCTGCCGCTGTCGGCAGAATCGATCCTGCAGGCGATCGAGGTCAACGGCGTCTCGATCAAGATGAATACGCAGGCGTTCCAGCTCGGGCGCCTGGCCGCGGCCGATCCGGCGCGCCTCGCCGCGATGATGAAGGGGCAGGATGACGACGTCGCGCCGGCAAGGTCGCTGGATGCGATGTCGCTCGACGAGATCATCACCCACCGCATGGCGCTTCTGACCGGCTACCAGAGCGCGCGTTTGGCAAAACGCTACCGCAAGCTGGTCGATCAGGTCCGCGACACCGCCACCAAGGGCGGCTATGGCGAGGCGCTGCCGCGCGCGGTCGCGATCAACTACGCCAAGCTGCTCGCCTACAAGGACGAGTATGAGGTGGCGCGGCTGTTCACCGACGGCTGCTTCGAGAAGCAGCTGCGCGACCAGTTCGAGGGCGACTTCAAGTTCAACTTCAATCTCGCTCCGCCGATCCTCGGCGGCGGGCTCGATGCGCAGGGCCGTCCGAAGAAGCGCGCCTTCGGGCCGTGGATGATGTCGGCCTTCAAGGTGATGGCGCGATTCCGCTTCCTGCGCGGCACACCGCTCGACATCTTCGGCTACAACGCCGACCGCAAGCTCGAGCGCGATCTGATCGCGGGCTACGAGAAGGATGTCGCGACGGTGCTGACCCTGCTGTCGCCGCTCAATCACGACATCGCGGTCGAACTGCTGTCGCTGCCCGACCGCATCCGCGGCTACGGCCCGGTGAAGGACAAGGCGATCAAGGAGGCCAAGGTTCGCTACGCGCAACTCGCCGCCGATCTCGCCAACCCGCCGCCCGCGCCGCGGCAGATGGCGGCGGAGTAGTAGCCACATATTCAGTGTCGTCCCGGGCAAGCGAAGCGCGACCCGGGACCCATAACCACCGCATTTCATTTTGTGCGATGCTGGGGCCACAGCCTTATCTCGCAACGCAGCCCTGTGGTTATGGGTCCCGGCCTTCGCCGGGACGACATCCGTTTTGGGGCGCGCATATTGTGCGCTCGTCGCAGTCTCGCCTGACGGAATATTTCCGCGCTTGCCAAGGTCGCGCCGTCGGTTCAGAAAAACGCTGGAGCGAGAAACGCCAGCGGAGAGCGATTTGACCATCAAGGGCAAGGCCTACATTGCCGGGATCTACGAGCATCCCACCCGGCATGCACCCGATAAATCAACAGCACAGCTACACGCCGAGGTCGCCAAGGGTGCGATCGAGGATGCCGGGCTGACCAAGGACGACATCGACGGCTATTTCTGCGCCGGCGACGCGCCAGGCGGGCTGTGGCCGATGGTCGATTATCTCGGCCTCAACACCAAGAAGCTGCGTCACGTCGATTCCACCGAGACCGGTGGCTGTTCCTATCTGATCCATCTCGGTCACGCCGCCGAGGCGATCGCCGCGGGCAAGTGCTCGGTCGCGCTGGTTACGCTCGCAGGCAAGCCGCGTACCGGCCCGATGCCGCCGCGCGCCTCCGGCGCCGAGGCCGATTTCGAATTGGCCTACGGGGCTACCACGCACAATGCCTATGGCATGTGTGCCATGCGCCATATGCACGACTACGGCACCACCTCCGAGCAGCTCGCCTGGATCAAGGTCGCGGCCTCGCATCACGCGCAGTACAATCCGCACGCAATGCTGAAGGATGTCGTCACCGTCGAGGACGTGCTGAACTCGCCGATGATCTCGGATCCTCTGCACCGGATGGATTGCTGCGTCGTCACCGACGGCGGCGGCGCGATGATCGTCACCACGCCGGAGATCGCGAAGAGCCTGAAGAAGCCGCTGGTGCGCCTGATCGGCCATGGCGAGGCGATGAAGGGTCCGCGCGGCGGCAAGGATCTCGACCTGACATACTCCGCCGGCGTGTGGTCCGGCCCGCGCGCCTTCGAAGAGGCGGGCGTGACACCGAAGGACATCAAATACGCCTCGATCTATGACAGCTTCACCATCACGGTGCTGATGCAGCTCGAGGATCTCGGCTTCTGCAAGAAGGGCGAGGGCGGCAAGTTCGTCGCCGACGGCAATCTGATCTCGGGCGTCGGCAAGCTGCCGTTCAACACCGACGGCGGCGGCCTGTGCAGCAACCATCCCGTCAATCGCGGCGGCATGACGAAGATCCTTGAGGCGGTGCGCCAGTTGCGCGGCGAGGCGCATCCGAAGGTGCAGGTCAAGAACTGCGACCTCGCGATCGCCCACGGCACCGGCGGTCTGCTCGGCGTTCGCCACGCCGCCTCAACCTGCATTCTGGAGCGTGCGTGATGTCTGAAGCCAAGAAGTACAATGCTCCGGTGACCAACCCGGAGACCGCGCCGTTCTGGGAAGCGGCGAAGGCGGGCAAGTTCATGATCAAGCGCTGCACCACCTGCGGCGAAGCGCATTACTTCCCGCGCGCGATCTGCCCGTTCTGCTTCTCCGACAAGACGGTGTGGGAAGAGTCGAGCGGCGAGGCCACGGTCTACACCTACAGCCTGATGCGGAAGTCGCCGACCGGTCCGTACGCGATCGCCTATGTGACGCTGAAGGAAGGCCCGTCGCTGCAGACCAACATCGTCGATTGCGATCTGGAGAAGGTGAAGATCGGCCAGAAGGTCAAGGTGGTGTGGAAGCCGACCGACGGCGCGCCGCTGCCGTTCTTCACGCCAGCCTGATTTTACCCTCTCCCCTTGTGGGAGAGGGTGCCTTCGCTGAAAGCGAAGGCGGGTGAGGGGTCTCTCTCCGCGCAATGAGTCTCTCTGCGGCGCGAACCCCTCATCGAAGCGAGTTTGTGACGACTGCCGGTGTGGCCCTCTCCCACAAGGGGAGAGGGCACATCAATTGGCAGCGCAAAGCGACAAAAGAGTTCGGGGAGAAAACAATAATGCCAATCGTGTACGAACAGCTGATGGCCCTGAAGAATCTCGGCCAGAAATACAGCTACAGCGATCGCGACGTGATGCTCTATGCCTATGGCATCGGTCTCGGCGCCGATCCGATGGACGAGAACGAGCTCGCCTTTGTCAATGAGGGCGTGCTGACGCCGCGCCCGCTCAAGGTAGTGCCGACGTTCGCGTCGGTCGCGGCCTGGGGCGCCGGCCCCGGCGAGATGAATCTCAACCGCGTGATGGTGGTCGACGGCGAGCGCGACATTACCTTCCACAAGCCGTTCGCGACCGCAGCCCACATCACGGCCGACTCGACCGTGCTCGACGTATTCGACAAGGGCAAGGACAAGGGCGCGGTGATCCGTCACCAGACCGTGCTGAAGGACGAGAAGGGCGACAAGCTCGCCACGCTGGTCGCCTCGCGCTTCGCCCGCGGCGATGGCGGCTTCGGCGGCCCGTCCGACGGCCAGCCTGAGCCGCACAAGGTGCCGGAGCGCGCCCCGGACAAGGTGGTCGACATCACGACGCGGCCGGACCAGGCGCTGATCTACCGGCTCTGCGGCGACCGCAACCCGCTGCACTCCGATCCCGCGTTCGCCAAGAAGGCCGGCTTCCCGCGGCCGATCCTGCACGGCATGTGCACCTACGGCATCACCTGCCGCGGCGTGCTGCAGACCTACGCCGATTACGATCCGTCCGCCTTCAAGCAGCACGCGGCGCGGTTCTCCTCGCCGGTATTTCCCGGCGAGACCGTGACCATGGAGCTGTGGAAGGACGGCAACGTGGTGTCGTTCGAGGCCAAGGTGAAATCGCGCGGCGTCACCGTGATCAAGAGCGGCAAGACGGTGCTGGCTTAGCAATACGGCGCGGCCGTCGGCTCCCTCGCCCCGCTCTTGCGGGGAGAGGGTGGGGTGAGGGGCTTTCTCCGCAACGGTGGTCTGCGGACAGACCTGTACCCCCTCACCCGGATCGCATCTCGCGATTCGATCCGACCGCTCCCCGCAAGCGGGGCGAGGTAGGGAAGCGCAACAAAAAAGGGAGATGCAAGCATGGGATTACTCGACGGCAAGGTGGCGCTGATCACGGGCGCCGGCGGCGGACTTGGTGAAGCCTACGCAAAGCTGTTTGCGCGCGAGGGCGCGGCGGTGGTGGTCAACGATCTCGGCGGCCCGCGCGACGGCTCGGGCTCCGACAAGTCGATGGCCGACAGAGTGGTCGACGCGATCAAGGCCGAGGGCGGCCGCGCGGTCGCCAACGGCGCCGACATTTCGACCTTGGCCGGCGGCCAGTCGGTGTTCGACGACGCCATCAAGCATTTCGGCCGCGCCGACATCCTGGTCAACAACGCCGGCATCCTGCTCGACGAGACCTTCCACAAGGCCAAGGAAGCCAACTGGGACAGGGTGATGAAGGTGCATCTGAAAGGCACCTTTTGCTGCAGCCAGCCGGTGTTCAAATGGATGCGCGACAATGGCGGCGGCGTCATCGTGAACACGTCGTCGACCTCGGGCCTGATCGGCAATTTCGGCCAGACCAATTACGGCGCGGCCAAGGGCGGCATCTGGGGCCTCTCCAACGTGCTGGCGATCGAGGGCCGCAAGTACAACATCCGGATCTGGACGCTCGCGCCGGGCGCGCTGACCCGCATGACCGCGGACCTGCCGCGCTACAAGGAGAACCCGGGTGCAGCGCTCGGCCCGGACGGCATCGCGCCGGCAGTGCTCTACATGGTCAGCGATTTGTCGGGCGACCAGACCGGCAAGGTCCTCGGCGTCTCGGGCCCGCGCGGCGTCCGCGAAATGCGGATGATGGAAATGGAGGGCTGGAAGCCGCCATTTACCGGCTGGAAGGCCGAGGACATCGCCACCCACGCCAAGGAGATCTTCTTCTCCGAGGAGCAGATCAAGATGGGCGCGCGGCGGTTCTGATATATACAGTCATTCCGGGGCACGCGAAGCGTGAACCCGGAATCTCGAGATTCCGGGTCTGGTGCTGGCGCACCATCCCGGAATGACGAACAAGGATTAATGCCATGAAACTCACCGCCCAGGCCGCAGGAACCTTTGCGATCGCGCCAACCCCGTTCCAGGACGACGGCCGCATCGACGAGGCATCGATCGACCGGCTGACCGATTTCTACGCCGAGGTCGGCTGCGACGGCGTCACGGTGCTGGGCATTCTGGGCGAGGCGCCGAAGCTCGATGCCGCGGAGGCGGAGCAGGTCGCGCTGCGCTTCGTCAAGCGCGCCAAGAAGCTGCAGGTGATCGTCGGCGTCTCGGCGCCGGGCTTTGCCACGATGCGCTCGCTGGCGAAGAAGTCGATGGATGCGGGTGCTGCCGGCGTCATGATCGCGCCGCCGCCGCATCTGCGCACCGACGACCAGATCATCGGCTACTTCAAGCAGGCGCAGGAAGCGATCGGCGACGATATTCCCTGGGTGCTGCAGGACTACCCGCTGACGCTCACCGTGGTGTTTACGCCCGCCGTGATCCGCAAGATCGTGATGGATTCGCCGTCCTGCGTGATGCTCAAGCACGAGGACTGGCCGGGCCTCGAGAAGATCTCGACCTTGCGCAACTTCCAGAAGGACGGCTCGCTGCGGCCGCTGTCGATCCTGGTCGGCAATGGCGGCCTGTTCCTCGATTTCGAGATGGAGCGCGGCGCCGACGGCGCGATGACGGGCTATGCTTTCCCCGAACTCCTGATCGACGTCGTCAATTTGTCGAAGGCCGGAAAACGCGATGCCGCGCATGATCTGTTCGACGCGCATCTGCCTCTGATCCGCTACGAGCAGCAGCCCGGCGTTGGTCTTACCGTGCGCAAATACGTGCTGCAGAAGCGCGGCATCATTTCCTCCAGCGCCCAGCGCAAGCCCGGTGCTGTCATCACGCCGCAGGCGAGGGCGGAGGTCGACTATCTGCTCTCCCGCGTGGCGCGCGTCGACCGTCGCGCCAATCTGCAACCGCAATCCAGTGCAGCAGGATAATTATGACCGAGATCGTTGCCCCGCGCCTTGCGTCGACCGTGCTGCTGCTGCGTGACGGAACGTCGTCCGAAATTGAAGTCTTCATGATGGTCCGCCATCACCAGATCGAGTTCAATTCCGGCGCGCTGGTGTTTCCGGGCGGCAGCGTCGACAAGAACGACAAGGAGATCGCCGCCGATCCCGCGCTCTATTCGGGCGGGGAAGGGCTCGACGGCGACGCGCTCGGTTTCCGCATCGCCGCGATCCGCGAAACCTTCGAGGAGAGCGGCATCCTGCTGGCGCGGCCGCGGGGGTCGAAGGATCTGGTCGACGCCGGGCGTGCGAACGACATCGCGACCGCGCATCGTGCGGCGCTGAACGAAGGCAAGATCACCTTCCTCAAGGTGCTCACGGACAATGGCATGGTGCTCGCGCTCGACGAGCTCGTGCCGTATGCGCACTGGATCACGCCGGAAGGCATGCCGAAGCGCTTCGACACCTGGTTCTTCCTGGCCGCCGCGCCGCCCGAGCAGCTCGGCGCCCATGACGGCAAGGAATCGACCGACTCAATCTGGGTGTCGACGCGGGAGGCGCTGGAGGGCGGCGAGACCGGCCGCTTCAAGCTGCCGTTCCCGACCACGCGCAATCTGATCAGGCTCGGCAAGCAGCCGAACGTCGGCGCCGCGCTCGCCGACAGCAAGGGCAAGCCGATCGTCGCCGTGATGCCCGTGATGACCAAGACCGCCACCGGCCGCCAGCTTCGGATCCCCAAGGAAGCGGGCTACGACGGCGAGGTGTTCGACGTCGGCGCGCTGGGCTGAGTTCCCGCGGACCGGAGCCACGATACTTCGGCGAGCATCGAAGTATAGCCTCCAGAAGCTCGCTATAACCACGTCAATCACCGCGCTGGGCGAACGGCCCGGCGCAGAGGAGCCGACGTGGCAACATCTCTCGAAGCGCCAATATCTCTCGAAGCCCACCTGACGCTGCCCGGCAGCGACGACACACTGCTGCTGCGGCACTGGCCGGGCGCGGGCGATCCGGTGCTGTACGTTCACGGCGCGACGTTCCCGTCGTCGCTGTCGGTCGGCTATCGCTTTGGCGGGCGGTCCTGGGCGGACGATCTCAATGCCGCCGGCTTCGACGTCTGGGGTTTCGATTTCACAGGCTTCGGCGGCTCGAGCAGGCCGCGGCAGATGTCGATGCCCGCAAGCGGGGTCGCGCCGCTCGGCCGGGCGCCGGAAGCCGCCAATCAGGTCGGCGCGGTGGTCGATCACATCCGCAAGACGCGCGCCGGTGCGCCGGTTCATATCGTCGCGCATTCATGGGGCACGATGGCGGCCGGCCGTTTTGCAGCCGATCGTCCTGATGCCGTCGGCCGCCTCGTGCTGTTCGGGCCGATCGTCCGGCGGGAGCTGGAGGGATTGCCGCTCCCCGAGAGCATCGGTGCATGGCGCGAGATCACGATCGCGGATCAATTGAAGCGATTTGTCGAGGACGTCCCGCCGTCGCATCCGCCGGTTCTGATCGAGCCTGACCTCGTCGAGTGGGGGCCGGCCTATCTGGCAAGCGATGCCGGCGCGGCCGGACGCAATCCGCCGGCGGTCCGGATTCCAAACGGGCCGCAGGCCGACGTCATCGCCGCGATGTCGGGGCAGCTCCCCTACGATCCGCGCCGCGTCCAGGCGCCGACGCTGATCGCCCGTGGTGAATGGGACAACCTTTGCCAGGATGCTGACGCGGCCTGGCTGACACATGCGCTGGGCGCCTCGCAGAAGGCCGATGTCGTCGTGCCGAGGGCAACGCATTTGATGCATCTTGAACACGGACGCGAAGGTCTGTTTGCGGCGACCGCCGCTTGGCTCGCAAGGAGCGCGTCGTGAGCGGCCCCGTGACCGGCGACGCGCGCCAGCCCCCTATGGGCTTCGAGCTGGCGCTGCTGCTCGCGCTCGCCACCCTCTGGGGCGGCTCCTACACCTTCATCAAGCTCGGCGTCGCGACCATCCCGCCGATCACGCTGATCGCGGCGCGCACCGCAATCGCGGGGCTCTTGCTGCTCGTCATCATGCGGTTGCGCGGCGTGACGATGCCGATGGACGGCGCGACCTGGCGCCGCTTCATCTTCCAGGCCTGCCTCAACAGCGTGATCCCGTGGACGCTGATCGCCTGGGGCGAACGCTTCGTCGATGCCGGGCTCGCCACCATCCTCAATTCGGCCTCGCCGATCTTCACCTTCCTGTTCACGGCCGCGATCACCCGCCACGAGGCCGCGAGCCCGCGCAAGCTGTTCGGGGTGATTGCCGGCATGGCCGGCATCTGCCTGATCGTCGGCGTCGATGCGTTCCGCGATCTCGGAGAGGGCATCGTGGCCGAGGTCGCAATCGTCGCCGCCACCATCTGCTACGCCTGCGCCGCGATCTTCAGCCGCGGCTTCAAGGGGCTCGATCCGATGGCGCCGGCCGCAGGCTCGCTGATCGCGGGCGCGGCGGTGCTGATTCCGCTCAGCCTCGCCGTCGAACGGCCCTGGACGCTGACGCCATCGACCAGCTCGCTGCTCGCCTTGCTGGCGCTTGCGGTGTTCTCGACTGCGGTCGCCTTCGTGATCTACTTCCGCCTGATCCAGACTCTGGGTTCGGTCGGCACCACCGCGCAGGCCTATCTGCGGGTGCCGATCGGGGTTGCGCTCAGCGTCGCCCTTCTGGGCGAACGGCTGAGCCCGACGGCGTGGATCGGGCTCGCCTGTGTCGTGATCGGCGTCGCCGCGATGACGATTCCGGCGCGAAGGACCGCTACGGTCTAAGGTCATCGCCGCGACGGCGACCCCGGCGCCGAAGGCTGCCGGCGCCTGATGTCCAGTCTCCCGAAACCGGCTGCCGGCTGGATGTCCCCGGATGCGTCAAGGAGGCCGGCATCTCGCCGGACAAGGCCTGACGTCACCCTGTGCCGGAATCGGCCACCGGCGGCCCCGGGTGACACGGGTCACACCGCCGGCCGGCGAAGGGCTTCAGCATGTTTCCCCAAAGCCCGTAATTTCCCGTATATTGGGGCGCATTGGACCCCGGCCTTGATGACATGACCGCTGAATTGCCGCCGAATTCGCAAGCGCCGCGTGCGTTCTCCCTCTCCATTGGCCAGCTCACGTTCGGCAGCTTCCTGCTGGTGCTGGCTGTGATCATCATCACGTCCACCGCCAGCGTGATCGCGATCCGGCACATCGATACGACCTTCGCCGAGCTGCAGCGGCTGCAAAGCGTCGGCGACATCGCCGAGGATATCGATCGTCGCACCAACGAGCTGCGGCTGGCGGCGCGGGACTTCGTCACCGAGCCCGGAAACCAGTCGGCCCAGGTCGCAGAGGCGGCCCAGTCGCTGAGCGAGATCCTGAAGAAGACCCGGATCGAGCTGGCGCCCGAGCAGCAGGACATGATCGACGGCGTCACCCAGCGGCTGGCGACCTATCGCAGCGGGATCGAGCGCATCTCGGCGCTGCTCAGTCGCCGCGCGGAAATTGTCGGCGGGCTGCCGCCGCTGCGCGATGCGTTCGACAAGGCGGTCGCCGCGAGCGATGATGCGGCGCTGGCCAACACGCTGTCGCAGGCGCAGAGCCGCATTGCCACCGCGCTCCTGGCGCACAACACGTCGGCCGCCGAGCAGGCCGCGCAAAGCATGCGGGCGATGACCATCGCCGAACCCGCCCTGCGCGGCGCGGTCGACAATTATGCCGAGGCGATCAGCGCGATTTCGGTGCGCGAGGGCCAGATCGCCGACATCGACCGCGAGGTACTCGGCGCCGAAGGCCGCCTGATTCAGAAGGTCACCGAGCTGCTGCGCGAGCTCAGCTCGCGCCGCGGCCATGTGCTGTCGCGCGATTTTGCGCGCACGCTGGCGGAGGCAAAATGGCAGAGCATCGTGCTCGGCACGGCGGGGGTGCTGATCGGCCTGTTCGCTTCGGTGCTGGTGGTTCGCCGCACCGTTCGCCCGCTCGCCCGGATCGCCGGATCGATCCGCAAGGTCGCGGGCGGCGAGAAGAGCGCGTTCATTCCGGGCGCCGATCTCGACAACGAGATCGGCGACATTGCGCGCGCCGCCGAGGTGTTCCGCCAGACCTTGGTCGATGCCGACAGCGCGCGCGAGGCTGCACTGCGCGCGCTTGCCGAGCAGCGGCTCGCCGAGGAGAGCTACCACAAGCTGTTCGAGGCATCGGTCGACGGCATCTACGTCACGACGCCGGGCGGCGCGCTGCTCAACGCCAATCCGGCGCTGGCGCGGATGATGGGCTATGCCACGCCGCAGGACCTGATCAACGGCATCGGCGACATCGCCTCCACCGTCTATGTCGATCCGGCGGCGCGGGAGCAGTACCAGCAGCTGATGCGGCGCGACGGCACGGTGCGCGACTACGAGTATCAGGTGCGCTCGCGCGACGGCACCGTGCTGTGGCTGTCCGATTCCGCGACCGTCGTACGCAACGACGAGGGCGAGGTGGTCCGCTACGAGGGCACGGTGCGCGACATCACCGACCAGAAGCGCGCCGAGGATGCCATCGCCGAAGGCCGCCGGCTGTTGCAGATGGTTATCGACACGGTGCCCGCCGTCATCAACGTCAAGGAACGCAACCTGCGCTACGTGCTGATGAACCGCTACATGGCGGGCATCTTCGGCATCGAGCCGCAGGACGCGATCGGCCAGACCACCGCCGAGCTGATGTTGCGCTATGGCGCAGCCAAGACCGACGAGAACGACAAGCGCGTCCTGTCGGCGCGCCGCGAGCTTGGTTTCTATGAGGAAGAGTACAAGGACGCAGCCGGCAACATGCGGCAATGGCTCGTCAACAAGCTACCGATCCTCGATGCCCAGGGCGATATCGAGAACATCGTCACGGTCGCGCTCGACATCGGCGAGCGCAAGCGCTCCGAACAGGAAATGCGCAAGGCGAGGGACTCCGCGGAGGCGGCGCTGCGCAATCTGCGGGAAACCCAGAATTCGCTGATCGAGGCCGAGAAGCTCGCCGCGCTCGGCCGCCTGGTCGCCGGCGTCGCCCATGAGGTCAACAATCCCGTCGGCATCAGCCTCACGGTGGCCTCCGCGCTGGAGCGTAAGACCGCGAACTTCGCGACCCAGGTCGAGCGCGGCGACCTGCGCCGCTCGAGCCTCAACGACTTCCTGAACACGGCGCGGGATGCCTCCTCGCAGCTGGTCGCCAATCTGAACCGCGCCGCGGAGCTGATCCAGTCGTTCAAGCAGGTCGCCGCGGACCGCAATTATTCGGACCAGCGCACCTTCGATCTCGGCGATCTCACCGAGCAGGTGGTGATGAGTCTGCGGCCCGGCCTGCGCAAGCACAATCTGACGCTCAACGTCGATTGCGAGCCCAACCTGATCATGAATTCCTATCCCGGACCGTACGGCCAGGTGCTGACCAACCTGTTCCTCAACGCGGTCGCGCATGCGTTCCCGGACGGCAAGGCCGGCGAGGTCGAGATCCAGGTGCACGCCTCCGGCAACGACTATGTCGAGGTGATCTTCGCCGACGATGGCTGCGGCATGAGCCTCGACGTGCGCCGCCGCGCCTTCGATCCGTTCTTCACGACGCGGCGCGATCAGGGTGGCACTGGGCTCGGGCTGCACATCGTCTACAGCATCGTCACCAATCGCCTCGGCGGCCGGCTCTCGCTCGATTCCGCGCCGGGCAACGGCACCCGCATCCAGATGATCCTGCCGCGCGTCGCGCCGCTGGAGCAGGCCGCGGAGTAGGCGGGCCCGGCGTCCCTCCGAGCCCAATCTCCATCATCCAAGCTGTGGTCTATCGCCTTGTCTCGCTGACAAGCAGATTCTTGTAGACCTTTCCGCCCTTCATGATGACCATGAAATTCCTTGCGGGATCTTCGACGAGCTTGATGTTGTCGATCGGATTGCCGTCGACGAGGAGTAGATCGGCCAGCGCGCCTTCCTCGACGACACCGAGCTTGCCGGGATATGGATTTCGCAGGCCCGACAGGCTCATGAGTTCCGCATTCGTCGATGTCGCCATGATCAGCGCTTCAGCCGGCGTATACCAGCGAGTGAGGTTGACCAGCATGGCGCCTTGCCGATCCGCCAATGCCTTCGAAAACAGAACGTCGGTGCCGAATGCGGTCTTGATTCCGTATTTCTTCGCCAGCGCATAGACCCGGTCGGTTCCGGCAACCACTTGCCGCATCTTGTCCTGCTCCGCGGGCCCAAGGGCATTTGCGGCTGTCAGATCGAGAAAGGGTTGCGTGCTCAACCAGATTCCTTTCTCGGCCATCAGTCGGGCCGTCGTGTCGTCCATCAGGTGCGCATGCTCGATGCACCTGGCACCGGCCGCGATCGACCGCTGGATAGCGACCGGCGTGTAGGCATGCGTGGCGACATAGGTACCCCAGTTCGTGGCCGCTTCGACGGCGGCGCGTAACTCGGGCTCCGTGAACGTGGCCACGTCGAGCGGACTGAACGGCGATGCCACGCCACCGCCGGCGGTGAGCTTGACCTGCGAAGCTCCTTGCATGAGTTGCTCACGTGCCCGCACGCGAACCTCGTCCGGACTGTCCGCAATCATGCTGCCGCCAATCTTCTCCATACGGCTGAGCATGCCGCCGATCGTGCGTGGCAGATCGGACAGTTGCCGGAAATCGCCATGGCCGCTGGTAATGGTGATTATCGCGCCGGATGGATAGATGCGGGGGCCGACCACGAGATCTTCGTCAATGGCTCGTTTGAGCCCAAAGGTCGGTCCACCCATGTCACGAACGGTCGTGAAGCCCCGCATCAGCGTGTCGGTCGCTTCGGCGGCCGCGAGCAGATT
The DNA here is from genome assembly GCF_020889705.1 of Bradyrhizobium altum. Taxonomy (GTDB): domain Bacteria; phylum Pseudomonadota; class Alphaproteobacteria; order Rhizobiales; family Xanthobacteraceae; genus Bradyrhizobium; species Bradyrhizobium altum. The sequence goes on from NZ_JACMYP010000075.1 coordinate 27,360, forward strand.
GTTGTAACCGACGTCGCCGGCGATCGCTGTCGCCGGCGTCGGGCGCACCAGCATCGCATGCCAATGTGCGTCAATCAGCCCGGGCATCAGGACGCGTTCGCCGCCTTCGATCACTTGAGCATCGACCGTGATCGCCGCAGCCGAAATCTTCTCGATCCTGTGGTTCCTGACGAGGACATTGGACGGCGCGGAGAGTGCGCTGTTCTTTCCGTCGAAAATGCGGACGTTCCGGAACAGGATCGCGGACTCCTGTTGTGCCTGCGCAGCAGGCAAGACGGCGGGAGTCATTCCGATCGCGGCAAGCAGCGCGAAAACTCCGACGAGTCCGCCCGGTATTCTCAAACCTGACATATCCGATCTCCGCCTGAGTCAGTATCCGGCGCCGGATTCCCAATCCTTCTGTGAAGGAGGGGGCCGGCGCTATCGCGCATCGTTGAGTTGACGGGCCACTACGCGGGCCTGGCGGCGGGCTGCCAGGCGTAGGTCAACCATCCGATGCCGTGGGAGAGAAGATCGATGCCTAGCAACATTCCGAGCACCCACAGCCCGGTTGCCGGAAATCCCGTCAGGATGACGAGGCCGGCCAGAACGCCGAACACCCCGGACGCCACCATGATCCAGCCGGACTGCTGTCGATGGCCGATGCCGATCAGCACGCGGACGAAGCCCGAGACGAGCAGCATAAGGCCGAGCACATAGGTCAGGATCAACGCGCCGGTCACCGGCTGGCTCAGGAGGACGATGCCGGCTGCAACATAAAGGGCTCCGAGCAGCAGCTGCCACACGAAGCCTCCCCATCCCTTGGTCCAAAAGGCGTGCACGATCTCGAAGCCGCCGGCGAAGATCGCTGTCCAGCCGATGAAGATGGCACTGATGATGGTGAAGAACACGACATCCCCGAGCACCAGGAGGCCTGCGGCGATCATCGCGATCCCGAGCAGGATGCGCATCCATAGAGGCGGCGTGGGCAGGCCCGTCAGACCAACCGTGGAACTGTTGCCATAGGTCGTCATGTCGTCCTCCTGATTTCAGGGCACCAAGCCTCGATACGGGTCAACGCTAGCGCCATCCGCAGTGCCGACGGCCGCGATGCCACCAGCAGGTCCAGCGTCGCCGGCGACGCCAGTGACGGCGCGGCGGCGGGGGCGGCGGTCGAGGTCGCCCAGGCCGTCGACGCGTGTCGACCTGATGAATCGGCGGTCCGGTATCGTTCGCCTTGGTAACGAGGTACTTTTCGAGGGTGAGCGGCAGCGCCTCGGCGGTCTGCGCCAACAGGCCGGTGCCGAGGCCCGCGGCGACGACACCACCGAGCATGCTCCGCAGCACAATGCGGCGATCGATGTCATCCATGGCTTGCTCCTCCGTTCCTTGCCGGCATTTCGCCGCCCTACACGGCGCGGGCGTGCGACCTCCGGTCAGGCCGCATGTTCGCGCTTGTCTGCCGCGTCGTCGTCCGGAATCTCTCCCGGCCGGTAATTCGGCAGATGTCCGGCCGGAATGACCGCCAGCAGGGCCAAGCCTGCCATGATCAACAGCCCGATCTTCAGGGCCCGCAGCCGGGCTTCGGTGTTGATCCGAACGGCTTCCTCGACCTGCTGCGGCGTGCCGCTTGTGCCTTCCAGCACGCTGCGCAGCCGGTCATTGCTGACGAAGGTGATGTTGTTGAGATCAACCTGGCTCTGCAGCTCTTTCGTCAGCACCGGGCTTGCGGTGATCTTGCCGAGCGCGATCGTGCTCAGGAGACCGACGAGAAGAGCGCCGGCGACCGCGGTGCCGACGGCGGCCGCCAGATTCTGCGTTGTTCCGCGCAATGACCCGACATCTCCGGCCAATGCCTTGGGCGAGGCCGTCACCAGGACGTTGAACAGCAGCGTCACCAGAGAGCCCTGGCCGATCCCGAACAGGACGAGGCCAAACAGGACGGGAATCTCGCTCCAGTCGTTGCGCACCACGAATGCGAGCCAGAGCAGCGCGATTGTGCAGAGTGCAAAGCCGAAGCGGCCGATCTGGCGCGGTGTCAGCCTGTCGTAGACATTGACGATGAGCATCGCCGAGAAGAAGACCGTGAGGTTGAACGGCATCATCGCGATCGCCGTCGCGATTGGCGAACGTCCCTGCACGATCTGGATGTAAAGCGGCACCGTGAAGTTCAGCGCCGCCTCCAGCGCGACCACTGCGAACAGCGCATAGACTGCACAGCGCTCTTCGGGCGAGTCGATCACCTCCAGCGCCAGCAGCGGCGTCTTCCCCCCGGCCTGCTGTCGGTGTGTCCAGCTCAGGAAGGCCTGCCCGAGCACGACACCGAGCACGATCATGATCGGTGCCGGCGAAACGCCCAACAGATCGAACGGCGCGTTGGGGGTGGCGAGCGCCAACCCCCAACGGTTGAGATTGTTGAATCCGAAGCTGATGAGAATAATCGCGCTTGCGGCAAGGGCGACGCCGACCAGATCGATCTGGACATCCGGGCGGCCGCGGTCGGCCCTCAGGCGGAAGCTGAGGAGAAAGACGATCGCCGAAGCCGCGATCAGGATCCCGAACGCCGGGCGCCACCCGATATAGGTTCCGAGCACGCCGCCGATAACGAATGCCAGCACGCCCGCCGCGGCGCGCGCCGAGCCGAGCGCACCAAGGGCGGTCGCCTGTTGGCGCCCGGCATAGTTCTCGGCGATCAGGGCAACCAGCGACGGCACGATCACCGCGCCCGCGGCCCCGCAAAGCGCCTGCGCGGAAATCATGACGGCGGCCGTCGGGCTGAACGTCATCGTGAGCTGCGAAACGAGGAAGAGCACGACCGCGATGCGGAATACCTGCACGGCCCCGAACTTTTGGGCGAGCTTCGCGCCAAGCATGACGAACCCCGCCACAAGCATGGAGTAGGCCACGATCCCGGTCGCCACCGTGGTCGGCGGCACGCCGAAGCTCGCCACCATTCCCCCCAGGGCAACCGGCAACGATGCAACGTTGTACGACATGATCATCTGACCAAGCGCAATCGCGATCATCGGAACCCATGATGCCCGTTCTTCGTGGTGGACGCCGTCGAACGACATTGTTTGTGCTGCCATGGCATCCTCCGGCCTGATTGAGGTAGCGATCGGTCGGGCCGCGGGTCCGCCGATCCTGCGCGCATTCGTTCATTGTTCCGGTTGCGATACGAACAGATCCATGCCCAGCCGCTGCGACAGGAATTTTGCAGCGAGCTGGCCCCTCACGCTGTTGCCAGCCGCATCCAGCGGTGGGGCGAAAGTCCCGAAACCACCTTTGCCGGGGGACACCGCGACGATGCCGCCGCCAATGCCGCTCTTTCCCGGCAGGCCGATGTCGTAGAGCCAGTCGCCCGATGTCTCGTACAATCCGGCGGTGACCATCACGGCCAGGACGTAGTGGCACACATCAGCGTCGACCACGCGCTGCCTGGTCACCGGGTTCACGCCGCCGTCAGCCAGCGTCGCGCCCATCACGGCCAGATCCCTGGCACTGACATTCAGCGAACACTGCCGAGTGTAGAGGTCGGTCGCCTGTTTGGCGTCGCTGTAGATCCGGCCATAGCTCTCCAGCAAGCGAGCGATGCTTCGATTGCGGAAATTGGTCTCGGATGCGGACGCGTAGACCTCCTCGTTGAGTGGGAGGTTGCGGCCGGCGAAGCGCGACAGCCCGCTGTGGATGAATTGCCAGCACTCCTCGATAGACTGTCCCGGCGCGAGGCTCGTCGTCGCGATTGCACCGGCGTTCACCATCGGATTGGTCCGCCCGTTTCCCTGTTCGATCGCAGCGAGCGAGTTGAACGCCAGTCCGGTGGCGTTGGCACCGAGTTTTTCGCGTGCCGCCTCAGGCCCGATCGTCTCGCAGATCAGCGCGAACAAGAACGGCTTCGAGACGCTCATGATGGAGAATTCGTGGTCGACATCGCCCGCACCGTGCACGCGCCCGTTGGTTCCAACGACACATACGCCGAACAGCTCGCTCGGAACCCGGGCGAGGGCCGGATAGACCTGCGATCTGGTTCCGTCGGTGTTGGACTTGAACCGTCGATGGGCGTCGTCCACAAGCGACTGCACGATCTCCGGGCCGGGCAGGTGGCCGGTCGAGATGTAGAGCTGTTCTTGGTGATCGAGCGAATGCGACGCCATCGCATCACTCCGTCGAACGGATTGAACTCCGATCGGCTCCGTTCTAGAACACGATGCGCTTTCCGCAGTCGGCGCCCAAGTTTCAATCGAGTCAATATACAACCGGGGCTCGGTGCTGCGACCCGACCATCAATTATGTGCGAGGATTGCGGTTGGAACGATGTCCGGTGCTCGATTGAGTGAGCGAGACTGACATAATCGCTTTCAGTTTGACTCAAACGGCCGATGTCAACGCGACGCGCGATCAACGACAGATTGCAACTTTCCCGTCCGGGAGTAGCATCGTGCGAGCGCACGCGAACCGAGACTAGCGAGAAGAACATGGGGCATCATCCGAAGAAGCGAGGCGTACCATGGCGGCGCAAACAAGTGACGGATATTGGTTCCTGGTCAAGAAGTTTGGCGGCCTTATCTCAATCATTATCGGATGCCTGCTGACCGCTGTTGGCGTGACATTCGAGTCCACCGATACGATTGTTTTCGGTGTCCTGTTTCTGATGCTTGGCGCCGTCCTGCTGATGCTCAAGATCATGAGACGAAATCAGGAGAGCTCGCCTGGCTAGCCTGGGCATCAGCGTCTCCTCGCCGGAGCCAGCGTCTGAGTAGGGCACAATCGCTGAGGCGCGCGTCGCAGCCGCGGCCAAAGATCGATATTGGATCAGCATTGATCGATGCTCGAACGGCATTGGACCGCCCCCGGCAACGCTCCTACGGCTCGCTCAGCCGACCCTCGAAAGGGCGGTATCCGCAGGGGAGGAAGACATGATTTCACGGCGCAATCTGGTTGCCGGCATCGGCGCAAGCGTGGCGAGCGCAGCCGTCAACCGTGCCATGGCGCAGTCGTTTCCGTTCAAGCCCAATCAGCGCTATCCGGATCCCGCCGTCGAAATCCTCGATCCCGGCTTTGCCAAGTACCGGCTCTACAGCAGCACGCTGGAGCAGGTCGCGACCGGCATGCGCTGGGCGGAAGGGCCGGCCTATTTCCCCGAAGGCGGCTATCTGCTGTTCAGCGACATCCCCAACAACCGCATCATGAAGTACAGCGAGAAGGACGGCAGCCTC
>NZ_JACMYP010000076.1 GCF_020889705.1 Bradyrhizobium altum
GTTAGACCTACTCACCGGCCTCAGTAGCAAGATCGCGGATCTCGACAAAGAAATCGCACGGCGTGCACGAGAGGACGAAGTATCACGCAGGCTGATGACCGTTCCCGGTATCGGCCCAATCTCCGCCACCGCGATCGCCGCCTTAGCGCCGCCAGCCGAGACCTTTGGCAGGGGGCCGCGACTTTGCCGCCTGGATGGGTCTCACGCCTCTTCAAAGATCGACAGGCGGCAAGCAGAAGCTCGGTGCAGCATCCAAAATGGGCGAACGAAGCAGGCGAGCAAACGCGGTGCGCCGAGGGGTTCTTGGCTCGAACAGATGCTGGCTCGCAAACCGCGCATGCTGGTAACCGTCGCGCTCGCGAACAAGATGGCGCGGATCGTCTGGGCGCTGCTTACAAAGCAGGAGAACTACAGGGCTCCGGCCGCAGCCAAGGCGTGAGCCTGGCGGGCCTGAGGTCGTCGGAGATGTAGTCGGTCGAAGGAAGGTATGGCGCAACAGTCGGCGAGACGAGGCCGGAAGAACCAGGTGTACTCATCGTGCCTAGAGCACGCATTTATGATTTGGTTCCGGTCTGCGAACTCCCATACGGGCCCGCAGCTTCATCGCGCTGCACTATCAGAGGCCGGACAGATGGCAGCATCCGACTACTTGCCGATCTTCTTTAAAAATCGCTTGCATCTCGCGGGGCGTCCACAGATGAGTACACGACCTTCTGTAATGGGCCCGATGATGTCAAGCCTCCCGAGTGAATGTCACGCCGCCGAGCTCATGCTTCTGTCCGTGGTCAACGCCTGGCCGCCACATCATGCTGTCAGAGGGAGCGGTGAGCCTATCTAGATACGCGTGGTTCGTCGGATGACGGCCACTGGGTGTGTAACGGCTTCACCGGATCCACCGTCCCGGCGACGGGACTTCGGGCACTGCGCTTCAGTTTAGCCCGGTTGCGTTCTTAATCTCCTTCACCTGTTCTATGCTGCGATCGGCCCCGCTTCAGCCCATCGGTAAGTTGTGCCGTCGACACAGATCCGATACAGGATCACTGCGAGCTTACGTGTCAGGGCGACTTTGCGCGCTTCGAGCCTCGCCGCTTGGCGACGTCCATCCCCCAACGCTTGAGTTTCGAGAACCGCGTGATGCGCGATAGCAGAACGTTGGCAGCCTCAATAGCGCTGTCCGTACGATCTCGTCTCCGACCCGCGTGATACTGCCCGTGACGTTTTATCCTGATTGGTATTTCCTTGGCGTGAGCCCGAACACCGCACCCGCCGCCGTCGATTTTACGATGCGATGAGGATCATCAATCGCCGATTTGTAGGTAACAGCCACCAGGGGACCTACGCCCGGCACTGTCATGAACCGGCGACAAACCACATCGTCACGCACAATTGCCAGCACAGCCTTGTGTAGCCCTCCGTACTGCCTTCAAGGCCGATCGTGCCGAAAGCATCACTGTAGCAATGCGCTCCAATGTCGCCTGACCCACGACCAACTCTCGGATCCGCGCTTCGAAATTCTTCCGCGTCACCGGACCAACACCTTCAGCCCAAAGCCACGCAAGATTCCGCGGATACTCAACTCCATGTCGATCAGCCGCCCGAGAAGCTGTTTACGTGCGATCAGGAGGGCCCGGACCTCCTGCGCATCGACCGACTTTGCGTGTACAGGCCGAAACCATCCCATCCGGATCAACTGGGCGATCCCGCACGCATCCTTGCGATCAGTCTTCACCGTCATCGCAGCCAATGCGGCCTTCACATGCCGTGTTTCGAGCAGAACCGTCTCGAACCCTGCTCCTTTCAGGCCCGCATGCAGCCATTGTGACAGCGGTCCCGCTTCCAGCCCGATCCGCTTTATCGCAAACCCAAGCCTCTCGAAAAACTCGACTAAGGCGTCGGGTTCGATCGCTACCTTCGCCTCCTTCAGAACCTTACCCTGGGCATCCACAACGCACACGCTCGACAGTTCCAATGACACTCGATTCCGGCATAGTTCTCCACGGCTGTCCTCCGTCTCTAGATGCTTGGGCCGACTCAAGTCGTGACCCCGTTTTCATCATCTATCGGGGGCAGCCACCATCATGACCCCTTGCTCGGCGCCGGGCCCATTACGGCATCTAGCTTCTTTGGCAGAATGTGTTTGCGCCACTGTTTTTCAAGGATTTATTTTCGGCAATACGGGCGCCGTTGAGGCGGCGGCCGAAGGATGAGGTCGACGATGGCGTGACGTACGGCGGGCACGGTCGGTTGAGGCGGTGGCCCGTTGATTCTTTTTTTCCGCCCCGCGTATGCGAAGCGACGATGCTGCAGGAAGGCGTAGGCAATCATTGCCATCAAGGCGTGGCGATGGAGGCCCTGCCATGATCGCCCCTCGAAGTGATCAAGTCCAAGCTCCTCCTTCAACTGCTGATGCGCCTGCTCACAAATCCATCGTGCCTTGATGGTAGCGGCCAGTGTGCGCAGATCCGTCGCCGCAGGGAGGTTGGCGAGACAGTATTTCGTCTCCCCTGAAGCACGTTGTTCACCGTGCTTAGATGGATCGATGGCGGCTCTCAACGAACCAGATGGAAAGTGCCGCGGAGAGTGCGATGATCCGCAAGACCAAGCGCCGCAATCGATAAGATATCTGGTACGTGGTGCTTTCGTGGTTTCCCGCGGACTTTAGTAATCGGCCAAATGAGCTGTACATCAACCGGATACACCTTGAGGAATGCCGACGGCCCAGGCCAGCCCGCGTTCGGTTAGCCCTTGCCGAAACGGTGCGCTGAGCCCGTATCCTGCGTCCGCCAGCACACATCCAGCGTTGGCTGCCATCGCTCGATCAACCTCGGCCAAAGCAATTTCCGGCTTGGATCGTGCCGTTCGGTGTTCGATCGGCACGCGAGCACGCTTCAATCGAGACACATTGGCTGTCCAACTCTCGGGCAGAAAGAGACACAAGGCGACCATCACGGGCACTTCGCCGTGCGCAAGTGTCAGCGACACCGGCGTTTGGCAATTTGCCGCTTTGCCCAGAGAGGACGCATATTGAGCCGCGACACCAACCGAGCGGTCGCCCTTCTTCGGCTTTGCCGTGTCGTCAATAACAAGCACCGCATCCTTGCCGCCGACAAGCCGGTCCGCCCGGTTGAGCAGTTCGGATTCCAACGGTGTCGCGTCCCAGACGCCATCGGCGATGAAATGGTGCAGCTGATCGTAGTTGCCGGTTGCAAGGCGTTCTGCGATCGGCTGATCGCTTTTGCGATCGCCAGGGCCGATCAATCCCGCAACGTACAAGGGGCACATCCGCTGTCAGGTCTTATGACCCAGTCGGTCCAGGAACGGCTTCAGCCAGCGTTCGAGTTCGTCTTCCCACTTCGCCATGGTCAGCCCTCCGAGAGCCGACCACTCATGTGCCATTGAAAAATTGATTCGGGAAAATAAAAAAAGCGCTAAAAGCAACATTCTGCCAAAGTAGTGCTTGTTGAACGAGCCATGAATGCAGCCAGATGCTATCTATGCGATTTGCAGCTTCAAAGATATTCCGAGCCGCCGGGCCATGGGATTCCACCTTATGGTCATCGATGACGAGGGCAATCACCGGCCGTGGTCCATCGTTGTGGTCCGATGGGGTAAGAAGATGCTTGGCTATGTCAATGAATGCCCGCACAACAGCGTCAATCTGGACTGGGAGCGGAACGAATTCCTCGATCCATACGGCGTTCGGCTGACGTGCGGCAAGCACGGATCGACCTTCGAACTCGGCACCAGACGGTGCGTCGAAGGTCCCTGTAAGGGTGGAGCGCTCACGCCGATCGCGTTAACAGTCCTGGGTGGTGATATCTGCGTCGTCGGCGTGCGTCTCGTCGAAGACGATGCCTCCCACAACGAATGAAGCTTGTCAGACCGGCCGGTTCTCGTTGCGGTTTTTCACGGGGGCCATCCTCTTTAGTCCGTCTTCGTACGAGATTTCGTCATAGGACAGATCGAGATCCTTTGCCGCATCGAGCAGGTAATCGAGCTTGCCACCTGGATCGAGCTTCCTAATATCGTCCTTGTTGACCCCGACCAGGTCCATCATCTCCTTCCAAACAGTGGATTCATCGCACGGTAGGACGTGGAAGATAGCGTCACCAAGCTTGATTCGGTATTTCGCCAGCAGATCTATGTTGTTGCAGAACATGAAGTAGCTGCCGTCTGGGCTTAACGCGCCGTCCAGCACGCCTGCAACGTCGGCAAGATACGCGAACGAATGCAGATAGCCGGCCAGCACCGGAATGACTCGTTCTCCGCTCTGCGCGATTGTCAAAACCTGCTCGATCGAATAGTCCGGCGGCCGCTTCTCGTCCGCGACCTGGGTCTGGAATTTCAGTGCGATGTCGCCGCGAAAGCCGAACCGCCCAGGCTTAATAGTCCCGCCTTTGAATACGGCATTGAGCAGGCGGCCTTCCTTCTCAAGTCTGCCGAGCGCGGTGTTCTCGATTGTAGTCATTAAAATCGTCCTCGATCTAAGCGTTTCACCGACGCCTTGGCCGGTGCGAGACGCAATGCAAATTGCTTGCCGCCCATACGCAGCGGTCGTCGACATAGCTTGGAAGGAAAAGGCGTAAATGGGCTCAGACCGCCTCAAGCAGCCTTGTCGGAAATTCGACACAAGTTCCAAAGCCAACAGGCACGATCCGAAAAAGAAAGCATCATCAAACGGGGCACGCTGGCATATGATTTGCCATAAGCAGTTAGTCCTAAGAAGATGGAGGATAAGCCATGATCAACCTGACGGATAGCGCGGTGAATGCGGTCAAGAGCGCGATTTCATCATCGACGCAGCCAGCAAGTGGTCTGCGCATTATGGTCGAGGCAGGCGGCTGCAACGGGCTCAAATACATGATGGGTCTGGCCGAGGAACCGAAGCCCGACGACAAAGTGATCGAGTGCGGCGGCCTGAAGGTGTTTGTCGACAACAAGAGCCATGAGCATCTGGTCGGCGCAACCATCGATTTCGTGATGGCGCTGGAGAGCCCAGGCTTCACCTTTCACAACCCGAACGCCACCTCGAGCTGCTCCTGCGGAAAATCGTTCAGCTAATAAAGAATAGACGTCAAGCATGCTGGCCGAACCAGAGCAACTGAAGCAATTGCCTGGCCGCCACGAACGGCCGAGAACTACGCATTCGCGCCGTAGTCCAATAGGCTCGGCGAATTCGTCCGCTTAATCCCGGTTGCTGCCGCAGCCGAGGCTCAAGGTTGAGTGCAGATCAAGTGCCGATTTATCTCGATAACAATGCGACGACCCGGACCGATCCGTCCGTCGTGCAAGCTATGTTGCCATTCTTCACCGAGCAATTCGGCAATGCGTCATCCAGCCATGCCTTTGGCGGTGAGGTCGCAGCCGCGCTGAAGCAGGCGCGCCGCAGCCTGCAGGATCTGTTGGGCAACGACCACGATCATGAGAACGTTTTTACCTCCGGTGGGACCGAGGCGAATAACGCCGCCATCCTCTCGGCGCTTGCAACCCAGGAGGACCGCGACGAGATCGTCACCACCTCGGTTGAGCATTCCGCCATCCTTTCGCTGGTCGAGCAGTTGGCGACGCGAGGCGTCAAGACGCATATCGTACCCGTAGATTCCCGCGGCCGGCTCGACATCGAGGCCTTTCGCTGCGCGCTCGGGCCCCGCACGGCGGTCGCCTCGATCATGTGGGCCAACAACGAGACTGGTACGATTTTTCCGGTGGAGTTTCTAGCCGGGTTGACCCGTGAGGCAGGCGCGCTGTTTCACACAGATGCGGTCCAGGCTATCGGAAAGTTACATGTCGACCTAAAGGACAGTGCGATCGACATGCTGTCGCTTTCAGCGCATAAGCTGCATGGCCCGAAAGGGATCGGCGCGCTCTATCTGCGCAAAGGGACAAAATTCCAACCGCTGATCTGGGGCGGATCACAAGAACGTCGGCGCCGCGGCGGAACTGAGAATATCCCCGGCATCGTCGGCCTTGGAAAAGCGGCGGAACTGGCGTTGGAGCGGCTCGAGCCGGAACGTGTTCGCATTGGTGCGTTGCGAGACCGCTTGGAGCAGGCGATTTTGCACAATGGTGAGTGCGCGGCGCTCGGCGATGTCAGAAACCGGCTAACGAACACGGCCAATATCGCTTTCGATGATCTCGAAGGCGAAGCAATCGTCCATCATCTCAATCGTGCGGGCATTGCCGTGTCGCTCGGATCAGCTTGCAACTCCGGCTCAATGGAGCCATCACATGTTCTGCGCGCTATGCAGGTACCGGCGCGGAGCATGCGCGGCGCGGTGCGCTTCTCTCTGTCGCGTGAAACCTCTTTCGCCGACGTCGACGAGGTAGTGTGCATACTGTCCGACATCGTGGCTCGCCTGCGCGCCAACTCGCGGGAATCTGCCAGTCTGGCCGACTATGCGCCGCAATCGAGGGAGTTGAGCTCGTGAAGATCATGATCCGCCGCTCGCCGGACGCGGGCCTGTCGATCTACGTGCCGAAAAAGGATCTCGAAGAGCCGATCGTGGAATCCGAGCACGAGACGCTATGGGGCGGCTGGATCAAAATAGCTAATGGTTGGGTACTCGATTTGCCGGAGATGGGGAGCGATACGCTCTTGCCGGTAACAGTCAATGCCAAGAAACGGGGCGAGAACGGTGACGATCCGTGAAGGCGACCCCGCAGGTCGATGTTGTCGACGCGACCGACGCTAAGGCCATTTTAGCGAACGTTGCTGCCGGGCTGAGGGCCGCGAGCGTTGTTCCCTATCTCGGTCCTGGGCTCGCCGAACTGTCCAGACCCGATGTGCCGACGACGCCCGAGGCGTTGTCTGACTTCTTCGCCAACAAGGTTGCGCTGCCGCGGCGGGCTAAGGGCAATGCATGGGCCGCGGCGCAGCACATCGAGATCAGCAAACATCGCTCCACCGTGACGGCATTGATGGCGCAGGCCTTCGCTCGTCCGGTCGAGCCGACCAGGTTGCACGATCATCTTGCGTCTCTTTCGCTGCCCATCATAGTTGACACATGGTATGATGGGGCGATGCGCGCGGCGCTGGATAAGCGCGATGGATGGGGTGAAGTGCAAGGTATCACCCGCGTCGGCATTGGCGAGAATCGCTGGTATCGCTTTTATGACTCGGTTGGCCAAGAGGTCGAAAGTGTCGTGGCGGACAGCTGGGCGACGGTGCTGTATAAGCGGCACGGCGGCGTGCAGCCGGCAAAGAACTTCCTGATTTCCGATGCTGACTACGTCGAGGTGCTAACCGAAATCGACGTCCAGACACCGGTTCCGGACATCATCAAGGCAAGGCGGATCGGACAGAGCTTTCTCTTCATCGGTTGTCGCTTTAACGATCAGCTGTTGCGTAGCTACGCCCGGCAAATCATCAAGCGGTCGGCCAACACCCACTATGCGATCGTTGATCTGGATGCGCTCTCACGCAATGAGCTCCGTTTTCTGCGCGAGCAAGGCTTGACACCGCTTGCGATTGGACTGCCTCTCGCGGTCGAGATACTGCTCACCCATTAGCGGCGTTGCGAAGCCGGATCCTCCAGCTCGCATCGGCCTGTTGTGAGAGGCTGCATCGCATCAAGGGCAATAGAGATGGCGCCCGGGCTGAGCGCGTGAATGAATGCAACAGCCGTGGAGCTCTGCGTCAGAACAGGACGTACTTGTCGCGTTTCTGACATACGCATCATTGCCGTTCCTGCATGCGTTGGGTTGGTGTTCCCGCTAACTCTCTGGCGTATGGCTGCAATGTCATCGTTTCCGCCGTGGCATGTGAGTTGCTACTGCTCTTCTTAAGGCTCTCTCGGGGCTGGTCCTAGGAAGCCGATGATTGCCTGCATGGAGAAATGGAAATGAACGCGGTCGTCGGGCGCGGAAAATATGCCAAAGCTGCGGTAGATGCCAGCAAGATGCTGCAGCCAGCCGCCATGCATAAGGGCTGCCGCAGCTCGTCCAGCATCGGCCAAGCGAGTTGCGGCTCGCGGGCGGGGCAAGGCGATCTGCCGACCGCGATCTGGGAAAAAGTAAAGAACCATCCCTGCTACAGCGAACAGGCGCATCATCATTACGCCCGCATGCACGTCGCGGTGGCGCCAGCCTGCAACATCCAGTGCAATTACTGCAACCGCAAATACGACTGCGCCAACGAATCACGTCCGGGCGTGGTGAGCGAGAAGCTCACGCCTGAGCAGGCGGTCAAGAAAGCGCTTGCGGTCGCGGCCACCATTCCCCAGATGACCGTGCTCGGCATCGCCGGTCCCGGCGATCCGCTGGCCAATCCCGAAAAGACGTTCAAGACGTTCGAACTCGTCGCCAAAGCGGCTCCGGACATTAAGCTGTGTCTATCAACCAATGGGCTGAGCCTGCCAGATTATGTTGACGTCATCGCCAGGTCCGGGATTGACCATGTCACGATCACCATCAACATGATCGATCCCGAAATCGGCGCCAAGATCTATCCTTGGATCTTCTTCAACCACAGGCGCTATACCGGCATCGACGCGGCAAGGATACTCACCGATCGCCAGCTGCAAGGCCTGCAGATGCTTAGTGAGCGGGGGATCCTGTGTAAGGTCAACTCTGTGATGATCCCGCAAATCAACGACCATCACCTGGTCGAGGTCAACAAAGCGGTGAAGTCGCGCGGCGCCTTCCTTCACAATATCATGCCGCTGATCTCCGCACCCGAGTACGGTACAGTATTTGGCCTCAACGGTCAGCGTGGGCCGACGGCGCAGGAATTGAAGGCGCTGCAAGATGCTTGTGAAGGGGAGATGAATATGATGCGCCACTGCCGTCAGTGCCGGGCCGATGCTGTGGGTCTGCTCGGAGAGGATCGCAGCGCAGAGTTTACCACCGATGAGGTCATAAAGATGGACGTCGAATATGACCTCGAGATACGCAAGGCCTATCAAGACCGCGTAGAGGATGAGCGGGCCGCCAAAGCCGCGGCCAGTAAAGAGGAGCTCGGGAGATTGGCTGGGAAGACGAGTGAGATCTCGCTTCTGGTGGCAGTCGCAACCAAAGGCTCGGGGCTAATCAACGAGCACTTTGGACATGCGAAGGAATTCCAGGTCTACGAACTTTCCACTTCCGGCACAAAATTCGTTGGCCACCGCCGGGTAGACGTCTACTGCCAGGGCGGCTATGACGAGGACGATAGGCTTTCGACCATTATCCGCGGCATCAACGACTGCCATGCGGTGTTTGTGGCCAAAATCGGCGGCAGCCCGAAAAGCAATCTGATCAAGGCTGGAATCGAGCCGGTCGATCAATACGCGCATGACTTCATCGATAAGTCGGCGGTCGCCTGGTTCCGGTCCTATCTCGACAGGGTGAAAAGCGGTGAGATCCAGCACGTGAAGCGCGGCGATGCTTCGATTCGGCAGGGAGCCCCGATCTCTGCGGCGTAGGGAGGTTGTGTGCCATTCAAGATCATCGCCTCGCAATGTACGAGCTGCTCAGCCTGCGAACCCTTATGCCCGAACGTTGCAATCTCGGAGAAGGCGGGGAGCTTCGTCATTGAACCAGCAAAATGCACCGAATGCATTGGCTATTTCGACGAGCCGCAATGTGTCGCCGCCTGTCCGGTTGACAATACCTGCATCATTGACGCGTCCTTGCCGCGTTACCAGGCGCCAGCCTAAAGGGTGAGCTCCATGAACGGATCGCCGCCGCCGCTTGATGATGTGAACGAAACCGTACGCGGGAATGCGGCGCAGGGCCGTGCGCTTGGTTCTGCGGCTGCGAAAGGAGGGGCCATCGCAGCCTCGCCATCCGGGCCGGGACTCCGGTTGATGCAAGCGAGTGACGCTGATGCTGGCCGGCCATACCTATGAGCTTAGTCGCGCCGTGGCGCGCCACATCGCGCCGCAGCTGCTCGACCGATTGATGAGCTATGAGGAGGTTGAGTTCCGCTACATCGTGGCACGCGGTGTCTCCAATGAGTGGCCGCTAGCCATAGCGAACGACCCGGACGCCTCGATGCAACTCGAGAATATACAGCGACTGTCGCCGGAGGCGTTAACTGCTCCGCGCAGCGTGATCATGGCCAGCACGTCTATTATGAAGTAGCGCGCTGCATTGCCGCTGGTGAATCGGCAGATGGAGATAAGAACAATTCGATGCAGGACCTCGCTTGCGCTGGTACGGCAGCGTCCCTGCGTGTCCACGAGGAGACGGTGTATGAATAAAATTGTCCGCGACAGCGAGGTCGTCGAGCTCAGCGGGCCGCCTGCCTTCAGCTTTAGCGAAAAGGTGCGCGCCAATCGCACCATCCGCAACGATGGCACATATCGCGGCAAGGAGATTGGCGAGATATTGGTCAAGAAGGGAGAGGTGGGTTACGTCGTCTCGATCGGCACGTTCGTGCAGCAATTCTACATTTACGGCGTCGAGTTTCTCGAAACCGGCTACCGCGTTGGCATGAAGTGCAAGGAGCTTGAGGCGGTGGACGCATACGAGGAGATCGATGATCTGCCATTGCCGGAAGAGGCTATGTCATGACCGAGGTCCGCTTTCCGAAATATCGGCGGGGCCAGCGCGTTAAGGCCGTAGTCGACCTCATCAACGATGGCTCTTTTCCCAATACCGAGCCCGAGGGGCTCGTGCTCGGCGCCGGAGCAGCCGGCGAGATCGTCAGGGTCGCTATCCATACCGAAGCGGACGTGCCGATCTATACGGTCGATTTTGGTGAGCAGCTGCTCATTGGCTGTCTTGAAGAGGAAATCACAGCGCTTTGAGGGACTTTCGCGATGAATGCCGGGCTGATGAGAAAGGTAAAGACTGGGCTGGTCCCTCACCCAAACGAGCTGGATCGTAAGCGGATCGAGCGCGGCTTGAGCTCGCGCAAGCGCTATCTCTATGTCTCGCCGAACGTGACGCCGGTGAAGGGTGGCTATCTGATCGAGAGCCCCTGTTGCTCGCCCAATATCGACAAGGATGGCGGTCTCGTTGATGTCGCGCTGATTCTTTATGATACCGTGAGCGGAGTCTGGAAGGTGTTTTGCAAGAACCACGCGCGAGGAATCTGGGAATTTTACAGCCTTTACCACCGCCTGACTTCAGCAATCGACGAATTGAACGCAGATCCGGAGCGTCTGTTCTGGCAATGACGACCGCCTTCGGCGAGTGATAGAGGAGCCACGATGGCGCTCACTGCGGAGGAACTGATCGAAATCGAACGGCTGCTTGCGGCTGATGGCGTCGACACGGGCTCCCTTGTCGAGCTGCGGCGCCGCTTTCCGCAGCTTGCATGCGTTCGCTGCGATGCGTCGGATGTGACGGATCAGCCGTTCCGGCAGTTTCCTCGTTTCGACCTACATTTGCTCGACGGGGCGGATCACTGCGTGCAGATTACGGCCGATCCGAAGCGGGCGACCGGTATCGTGTTGGCGAAGAGGAATGCTGCGCGGTGAGCGGGATTGAACTGGCAGAACATCGGCTTGATAGCGCGGACAGGGGGGAGGCACATACATCCGTCATTCCACTGTCGGATCCCGATATCAGCTTCGCCGAGCTTTCCGCCGTGGAAACGCTTCTGTGCTCGCCGCAGATCTCCAATGGGCGGGCTACTGAGGCGTTCGAGCACGCTTTTGCGGCCTATCTTGGCCGCAAATATGCCGTTGCGGCATCGAGCGGCACCATCGGGCTCCTGCTGGCGCTCAAGGCGCTCGGCATCGGGCCAGGGCAGGAGGTCATCGCCTCGCCCTATTGCTTCCGCGAGACAGTCCATGCGATCGGTCTTGCAGGTGCACGGGCGGTTTTTGCCGACATCGACTATTGGTCGGGAACATTAGTCCCAGACAAAGCCGAAGAGCGCATCACAGCCAACACGCGAGCGATTGTCGCCGGTAATCCCAACGGCCATCCCGCGCCGTGGTCGGAACTGCGGGCGATCGCGCAGCACCATCACCTGGCGCTTTTGGAGGATTCCACCGAAGCAATCGGATCGCGGTACAAGGGTGAGCTAGTCGGGCGGTTTGGCGACCTGGCGGTCTTCGACTTTGCCCAACCCTTGGCCCTAAGCTGTGGCGAAGGCGCAATGGTGGTAACGGACGATATTGACCTCGCGGTTGGCTTGCGTCGCTATCGCGCCCACCGCCTGGACGAGCGCTCCTCGGTGATCGTCGGTGCCACAGCACCGTACCAGGCCGGCATGAGCGATCTCACGGCAGCCTTGGGGCTGGCGCAGCTCAAGCGTCTCGATGAAATCCTGGAGCGTCGCCGGCTGGTGGAGCAGCTCTACAGCGCGCATATGCAATCATTTGAAGGCATTAAGCCGCCTTACGTTGCCGCTCATGTGACCGAGGTGAACTGGTTGCTCTATCTCGTCCATCTGGGAACGCGCTTCACGCGATCCGACCGCGACGCCATTGTCGATGATCTGCGCGTTGCCAAAATTGAATCCGCCGCTTATAGCCACCCGCTGCACTTGCAACGCCACTATTTCGACCTCGGCTATCGACGTGGCGATTTCCTGGTTACGGAAAAGGTCGCCGATCGCGCCCTGGCGCTGCCGTTTCACACCCATCTCACGAACAACAAGATCGAGTTCATTGTCGAGACCATGAAAGATGCGTCGATTAACGTGGGCGCGGGTGCAGCGATCTACTGAGATGGCGTCATCCACCACACGGAAGGATGAGGATTGAATGGCGACGATCGTAGTTTTGCGTCATCGCGCAAGATGAGGAACGCGATCGAGGGCTGGCCCGTGAGCGCGAAGAAGACCTGCTCGAAAGTAGCGAGGCGCGGTCTGAAATCCACGGCTCGAGGGCAGGCGCCAAGCCGCTGGAAACCGAGCTCATCACAATTCAGATCCTCAGTTTCGGCTCGGGTCTTTAACGCAGGCCAAATAGGGAGTTGCAATGAACTCGCAACAAGTCATCATTCACGTCCGCTTTGCTCCGAACGGGAGGGTGGTTCACATCAGCGAGCGCCCGGCGAAGCTCACGCCGAAGCAATGGTTTGATGTTCTCAACACTCGTGCGGGCTCGACTTATCGGCCGCTCGCTCGTGGCCGCGGTGTTTTTCAACTGGCCCGGACAGCGGTCGAAGCCTTCAAGCAGGAAACTGCGAGGCCCGGATGAGCAAGGGATGATCGGCCGATGAGTGATCAGATCGAGGTGTTCGCCGTCTGTGCGGCCGACGCCATCGAGCGGAGTGGCGCCAGGGGCTTTAACTTGTCGCGACTCGACGACAGCGGCGAGAGCCGGCCGTTTCCGATTGTTGTGGTTCGCACTTTCAGCGACGACTATTTAGGGTACGTCAATCGCTGTCCGCATGGCAGCTTTTGGCTCAACATCGGCTCCGGCGAGTTTTCTCCTCTGACCGATCCTTTCTCAGATGCGGCAGGCACGGTGCGAGATTTGAGATCGACACTGGGCTATGCATCGAGGGTCCCTGCAATGGACAAGCGCTTGAGCCTGTCGCGCTCGCCATCATCGACGGTGACGTGTGCCTGTGCGGCGTCAGGCTGTTGGAGGACGATCGGTTTTACGACCCGTCTGAGGACACCGACGAAATCATGGATATTACGATCCATCCCGATTAACAGGCGTATCACTTGGCCGTTGCTCAAGTCGCCTCGGGCGCATCGCCGAATAGAGCCATCGTACTCATCAGTCCTGGCGCGGACCCGCGTCAATGCGTTGAACTGAATGGCAAAACGGGTCAGGCCGCTGGATTCCGAACAGCAACCGCGATCTTCGCGACACCAACGAGGTGCCCTGGCGCTAGCTCACCAAATGGAGCCAGTAAGGCCATTGCTGCCGGGGGATAGAATCTTCGCGAAGGAAATGCCCTCGGCGGTTATAAGTTCGCCGAGGCCACCGTCTGGGCTGGGTGAAATGGGGGGGACCCAGACTGACAGGACCGTTTGGTCTGGAGGAATGACGATCCTGTGTCGCGATTCTTGGGCGACCTCTGAAGCGGTCGTAGCAATTGCAATGCCAAGCCTCCGTTCATGCGATGCCCTTAGCGAGTGCCGCCACCACGGTCAGCCGACGGCGACGGCCAAGGTCGAATGCATTAACGGGCACGTGCGCGTGCTGCGGACGAACTGCGAAAGGCTGAAGCGGGAGAGTGTCACACGCGATGCGACATTTGTCATGCATCACACAGAGGACGACATTGTCGCAAGCCCGGCATAATTGTCAGTCGCGCCGGAGCGGAGAATGAGATCGTTGCAGAAACGAGCGCTACGCATCTGGTGCGGAACTTGCTTGGAGAAGGCAGATGGTTGCGTAAGTGATGCGGAGAAAGAAGATCACGACGCTGAAGTTGATCATGGCGGTTGTTTCAGATGGCAAGCATCTGTCGCTGATCGTCAGCGATAATCATCATTATGTCGCCCGCTCATTTCGCCTGCTTTCGCAAGCTCGAGTGGGAATTAGTAGGGATCAATTGGTCAATGGGACGTTCGACTGAAGAGAAGATTGTTGGGGCGGATGCGCCCGGATATTGTCTCTTTTCATCTGATGGAGCCCGTTGATTGCAGGATAGGCGCATGAACGCAGAAACCGAATTCGAGCTTCCTCAACTTTATAGGCATCACGTCTTTGCCTGCCACACGCAGCGTCCACCGGATCATCCGCACGGCAGCTGCGGCGCTTCTGGGGCGCAGGCCCTCTGGGATCGGATGGGTAAGGCAATCGAAGCCCAAGGCCTCGCCGATGTCGGTTTCACGGTGGCGGGATGCCTTGGCTTTTGTAACTCCGGTCCCTTGATGGTCGTTTATCCAGACGGGGTCTGGTATCGCGCGACTAAGCCAGAAGACGTTGATGAAATCGTAGACTCCCATCTCAAGCAGGGCAAACGTGTCGACCGCCTCGTGATGGTACTGAAGCGAAGCTAAAGGCTCCGCTTTAGCGCCGCTTGCCCTGGTGTCATCAATATGGACAGCTTATCCGCCCAGCAGCTGGCATCTCGGCATGTCTCACGATGACCGGGCGCCCTAACGCTTCCAGTACGTCGCGACTACTGATTTGTATGGCCCTGGATCCGGACCATCCAGTGAGAAGGAAGCCTCGACCTGAGTCCTGCTTATGATCGGGGCCGATGAGCCCTGAGCTCAAGTCTCTTGCGAGCACGGTCGTTCTCACACGGGGGCGTACCCGCCTTGAATTCTCGGCTCCGATAAGCAGGGGGCCGCTTCTGCTATCGCCGAGAAAGATGAGCATGATCGTTTTGATCGCTACTGGCTCGGTCTGCGCGTGCTCCGTCACTTACCGCCACATCCGTGGCTCATAGCGAGAGCAATACCGCGAATGGTTCCCGCCTCCGGCGAGACGACGTGTCCTTTACACATCATCTCGCTCGCCGTCGCACTGCACTAAAGCGGGGAGACGCGCCCGACGACTCGGCGCGCCCGAGAAGTTCACTGAAGCGTGTTTCTAGCTTCAGAACTTGTAAGTGATGCCGCCGCTGACGAGCCATGGGTCGATATTGGCGCGGCCGGTGACAGCAATCGCATTGTTTACGGTCGCCGAATAATCCGGCCGCAACCACAACTTCTTCACGTCGAAGTTGAGGCCCCAATGGCGGTCAAGCATATAATCGAAGCCGAATTGGACCGCGGCGCCGAACTGGTTGCCGATGTGCAAATCCGTCACCGCAAGGCCGGCGAGCGACGTATTGGCTGCCGATTGGTTGAAAAATACGGTGTAGTTGATGCCCGCGCCTATGTAGGGCTTGAACGGGCCGAAATCGGTGAAGTGATATTGCAGAGTCAGGGTTGGCGGCAACAGCCAAACTTTGCCGATATCTAGGCCATTTAGCGTGCCGGTGCCACTAATGTGGTGACGGGCCACGCCGAGAATGAGTTCGGCGGCGATGTTATTTGTGAAGAAATAGGTGATATCGAGCTCCGGTACGACTTGGTCGCTGATCGATAGTCCGGAGGCGGGCGAGGACAGTGCCGGCGCCCCGGAGACATTGACGGAGCTTCCGGCGGTATCCGGCAAAACGCCAAGCACGCGCAGGCGGATCATCCACGGATTGAAGGGCTCGATTTGGGGTGCTTTGTAGTAGATCGGGGCCCGCGCCAGGTCCGCGGCCTGTACCGAGACGCTGGCCGACGGACTCGCGAGCGCAAGCAGCGATGCCGTTGTCAGAATTGCCTTTGTCCTCATCGAATTCTCCATTCCAAAGTTCGCACGAAGAGTCGCGCGAGGTCTCTGTCACACAGGGGGGCGGCGAAGGATTTGATGCTGATCAAAATGGCGGCGGACGTAGCGCAATCATGCAGCCGCGTTGCATAAGGATCACGGCCACGGAGCTTCGCAGTCTCTGTCCGGATCGTTATTCAGTTCAATGTCCTGTCTGAGCCGAATCTATTCAATAAACCGCGTATCGGCTTAACGCTCTGATCAAATCCAGGCAGGAATCATGCGCGACAAACGCGGTCGAACTGCGGCGCTTTCACACACCGCACGCGACGGAAAGGGTCGTATAAAAAACCGAGCAATCTGAGCGCCGCTGGTTACGAGGAGTCACGCACGCCGGCGTTCTCAGCGAACGTGCCGTCCGCCATTCTGAAAAGGGCGGAAGTGGGAGGATCGTTGTTCGCGTTGGTTGGCGGCATGGTAGTATGATCGATCGTATCCTCACATCTAAGGACAGCGCGTGCCCTGTTGTTCGTGGGAGCATCCCTCAAGATCATCTTGCGTGTCCCGGCCGAGCAGCGACAGAACGGGTTCATGATCGAAGCCGGCGCATCTTGCACCGTCGACGTTAATCAGCGGTCGTCTGATCAGGAGCGGATCTGCCAGCATCAACGCGAGTGCACTCGCTGCGTCGATTGTGTCAGGATTAATTTCCCCCGACTTGATACGAGGCGCGGCTCGGTTGAACCAGGATGCGATCGGCATACTGCGGAAGAAGCGTCGCAATTCCTCCGCAGCCCACGGCTCCTTCAATATATCTTTGGCTATCACGTCATGGCCCGCGGCCTTCAGCGCCAGCATCTGACGCGCATTGGCAACGCAGCCCGGCTTCTGATAAAAGAGGATCTTCGCCATGGTATACCTATGTGGGTACGCTGAGCTGAACGATCGGCGGCGATTCCGCTACGTCCGAGAGCGCATTTGACACTCTTGCGCACCATCACACGTCAGCGGCTTAAGCACCGTACCACGCGTACGCCGGCCTTAATGCCATCGACGGCCGTGATCTCCTAGGGTTGTTCGCAAACGAGCAAGATCCGAACAATCTAAGAAATTGAGCCGCTAACTCATCAACGAGCATCGGCCTCTTATGTCTCACAAACGAAGCGCGGAGCAGGACCTCAGTTCGCTTCGATCCGCAGGCGGCCCTGTAAGGCGTTTCTTGCTGCCTTTAAACTCATGCGCGTCGATCTGATCAGCTGGATCAAGTTGGGGGTTCGGCCGCACAATTGATCGCGTCATCCTCGACCACGAACCCTATCGCCGTGCCACTTGCCTTAGAGGTTTTGACCTCGACCTGGATCTCACTCGCCGCAAATTGCCGACCACCGGCTTGCAAGAACAGGAGCAAGTCCCGTTCCATAGAGGGCATTGGATCAGGTCATGCCAAGCTGCCGTTTTTCGGTTGATGGGTGTGGCCGTTGTTCGTTTTCTAACATCCGCGAAGATCCTGTCCGGTCCAAACGCCCTGGGGCTACTCAACGGACGGTTGGTTTTTTAGAACGCAATCAGACGCTTAATGAGCGCGGACAGCGTTGGCATGGCGGTTGCTATTAAGCGGCAGCAACACTGAGTGAGGGCTGAGTGCACGCCGACGCGTAAGACGAGCGATGCGCTCCTTCCCTTGAACCCGTGTGCCCCGTTTCTGAAAGAGAAACAAGCTCGCGTGTAGGAAGCACGCAACTTTTTGGCAAATCGGTTGATGGAGAACAACATGTCTTCACTGAGACAAATCGCGTTCTACGGAAAGGGCGGCATCGGCAAGTCGACCACTTCCCAGAACACATTGGCGGCACTGGCCGAAATGGGCCAGAAAATCCTGATCGTGGGATGCGATCCTAAGGCGGACTCGACCCGCCTGATCTTGCACGCCAAGGCGCAGGACACGATTTTGAGCCTTGCAGCGAGCGCCGGCAGCGTGGAGGACCTCGAACTCGAGGATGTGATGAAGGTCGGCTACAAGGACATCCGCTGCGTGGAGTCCGGTGGTCCTGAGCCGGGTGTCGGCTGCGCCGGCCGCGGCGTCATCACCTCGATCAATTTTCTGGAGGAGAACGGCGCCTATGAGAACATTGACTATGTCTCCTACGACGTGCTCGGCGACGTCGTTTGCGGTGGCTTCGCGATGCCAATCCGCGAGAACAAGGCGCAGGAAATCTATATCGTGATGTCTGGTGAAATGATGGCGATGTATGCCGCAAACAACATCTCCAAGGGCATCCTGAAATACGCCAACTCGGGCGGAGTGCGGCTGGGTGGCCTGGTCTGTAACGAGCGGCAGACCGATAAGGAACTGGAACTGGCGGAGGCGCTGGCCAAGAAACTAGGCACTCAGCTGATCTACTTCGTGCCGCGCGACAATGTGGTGCAGCATGCCGAGCTGCGGCGCATGACGGTGCTGGAGTATGCGCCCGAGTCGCAGCAGGCCGATCACTATCGCAATCTTGCGACCAAGGTTCACAACAATGGCGGCAAAGGCATCATTCCGACCCCGATCTCCATGGACGAGCTCGAGGACATGCTGATGGAGCATGGCATAATGACGCCCGTCGACGAATCCATCATCGGCAAGACCGCCGCCGAACTCGCGGTCTCATAAGGTCGCGGGTCGCGGCCTTGTGAAGGCGCGCGACGGATGCCGGTCTCCCCCACAGCCCCCATCCGGGGAGACCGGCATTCTGACGATCACCCGACCAGCCAGAATGGGCCGGGGCAAACGTTGTGGGAACCCAAAAACATCATGCCCGAAGCACGCTTCCTTCCGTTTATGGCTGCTTGCGCCGTCGATGCGAGCCGCGAGGTGCAGAGAGGAATTGCAACCTACCGAGCGCTCACTGGCGTGCCTCCTGAAGATGCCGATATTGCCACTGACAGCAATTTCGATCGCCACGTCCTAGCGTCTATTCTGGCGGCCGCCGCGATGGATGGTGGCCCGCTTCCCGAGAAGGCCGGCCTGTCCGGCCACGAGCTGGCGGGCCTGCTGCAGCACTACTTTCCGTCGGTTGAGGTCAAGATCTCGGAGCAGCTCCTGGCGTTTAAGTGCGATGAGAACGACGAGATCGCAATGGTGCGCGATCTCTTGCTCAAGCAACGCTCGACGGAAGGGCATATCGGGCGCTGGCTGGCCGCGATGATCGCGCGCCGCGCCATTGAGCCAGACCACCTGTGGGAAGATCTCGGATTACGCAATCGCGGCGAACTCTCTCGGCTGCTAAGCCGCCACTTCGCGCCGCTCGCCGCGCGCAATGTCAACAACATGCGCTGGAAGCGCTTCTTCTACCGCTCGCTGTGCGAGGATGAAGGACTAGTGATGTGCACAACGCCCGTTTGCACGCAATGTAACGACTTCAACCTCTGCTTCGGCGAAGAAAGCGGCGAAAGCCGTATGGCCGAGCGCCGGCGCGACTTTCTGTTGCAGGCGGCTGGCTCGATCGTCGGCGGCGACTGGCCCATCTGAGTTGCCACAAGAATCCGCGATCGCCGATCCGTCTGAGAAGACCATGCCGGTTCGCAGGAGGCGGAGGGCGCGGCTGATGCCGTTTCGATGCGAGCGCGACCAGGTGTCCAAGGCGGTGCCGGTCTCGAAGTGCTCGACAATTCTGACATCCGGCGCGCCGCGGGCGCACTAACGTTCGAGCTCGGCGTGGCAAGAGGCAGGATGAGGCGTCCGACTTCATGAGTAGTGTCGCGTTTGCGACAATTCCGGAAGGAGGATGAGAAAGGAAGCTTAGCTTCTTCAATGCGTTGCCAGGGATGGCGGGCTGGCATGCGGGTTGCTGAAGCGCATGGATCAAAAGCAATGAGGAGCCCTTTCGTGATGACCGCCACCACCACCGCCAAACCGTCTTGGCCCGAGCAGGCGCGCCCCAAGCCGATCGTGCTCAACGACACGACGCTACGCGACGGCGAGCAGGCGCCCGGCGTTGCGTTCACCACAGAGGAAAAGCTGGCGATCGCGCAGGCGCTGGCACGGGCCGGCGTGACGGAGATCGAGGCGGGAACGCCCGCGATGGGCAACGAGGAGGTCGCCGCCATCCGCGTCATTGTCGAAGCGGAGCTTCCGCTGACCACCATCGCCTGGTGCCGGATGCGGGAAGCAGACATCGACGCGGCGATCGAAGCGAAGGTGTCCATGGTCAATATGTCGATCCCGAGTTCCGATGTGCAGATTGCGGCCAAGCTTGGCGGCCGTCGCGATTTGGCGCTGGAGCAGGTCAAGCGAGTGGTAGGTTACGCCCGTGAGCGGGGACTTGATGTCGCCGTCGGTGGCGAGGACTCCTCCCGCGCCGACATCGATTTTCTCATCAGACTGATAGCAGCAGCAAAAGCGGCGGGAGCGCGTAGATTTCGTATTGCCGATACGCTCGGCGTGCTCGACCCGGACACAACCTTCGCGCTGGTCGGAAATTTGCGTGCGACCACGGATCTCGAACTCGAGTTTCACGGTCACGATGATCTTGGTCTTGCAACCGCCAATACGCTCTCCGCCATCAAGGCCGGCGCGAGCCACGCCTCGGTAACCGTTATCGGCCTCGGCGAGCGGGCCGGAAATGCACCGCTCGAGGAAGTCGCGGTCGCGCTCAAGCAGCTCTATAGGTACGAGACCGGCATCATACTGTCGGAGCTCGAGAACGTTGCTGCAGTGGTTGCAGCCGCAGCCGCACGTGCGATTCCTCTGAACAAGGCCATCGTCGGAGAACATGTGTTTACGCACGAATCGGGCATTCATGTGGATGGCCTTTTAAAGGATCAACGCACCTACCAGTCGCTTGATCCCGTTCTACTTGGACGCCGCAACCGCTTTGTGATCGGCAAGCATTCCGGGCTGTCGGCGATCACTGCGTTGCTCAATGAATTGCAGCTCGTCGCCAGCGCCGATCAGGCCAGACAGATCCTATCGCAAGTCCGCAAGCATGCCATCGAGCACAAGCTGCCGGTCGAGCGCGAAACGGTGGCGACGATCTGGCGCGATGTGTGCGGATGCTTGGCGACCCACCCCGCGTGAAGAAAGTGCCCAGCAACGTCTGGGGAGACCATTCAAAAACCAAGCGCGCGAGGACGGAATCGTTGATCGGCGGCAACGATGGCCTGCCTCCGCATGGTTGCGCGACGTGAAGGCCGCAGCAGGATCACCGGACGCTGCTCCATTTCGCCGACCGTCCACCCGCTGATTCAAAGGAGATTTTTCGATGAGTAACTCGCACCCAGCAGCCAGTATCCTGGATCGGCTCAGCAAGGCTTCGTCGGCGGAAGAGTTTTTTTCACTGCTGGGCGTCAAGTACGACCCCAGGATCGTCGATGTCGCGCGCCTTCACATCCTAAAGCGCATGGGACAATATTTTGCCAATGAGCAATTCGCCGGTGTCGCAGAGCCGGACATCAGAGCTCGTTGCAAAGCGATGCTGGAGCAGGCCTATGCCGACTTCGTGGCATCGTCGCCAATCGAGCAGCGGGTGTTTAAGGTTCTGAAGGATGCCGTCACAGACCGTGGCAAGCCGGCGGCCTTTGTCCCATTGAGCGAGCTGAAGTGATCTTACGCTGACGGATCCTCGTGCAGGCTTCGTCTTCTTCCATCAACTCTCTCCGCCAGGACTCGCGCGGCGCTGTCGTATTCCCGACCCATGTCCGAACTGGTCGTGTCCTGGGATTAGCAGCCGTTCCAAGTGTCTCACAAGTTATTGGTCTCGCCTGATTTACTTGGTTCTTGCAACTGGTACGACACTTGCTGTTGTCGTGTCGATCCGGTCCTGTGCAGACAAATGGTAGCCGTCCGAAATGAGATTTGAAGGAAGACCTTTTACGTTACGTCTACTGCCTGCCGAGTTGCGCGGCATCATCTCGTGGCTCACGCTCGCGCAGTGCCATCCGAGATGGCTTTTGATTCGATTAAAGCCACTATCGAGCCCGCGAGGGCGGCCAACGGGTAAGTCGCCCGTCCGCGCTTCACTTGGGAAGCGTATGCACATCTTCGTCCGCATCAGGCGGGCGCCCGCTTGTGCGCGAATCTACATTTATCCCAGGGCTGATAGCAACATGCGCCAGAAAGAGCGGACAACGTCGGCCCACGCGAGTCATCAGCGCTGGCGGCCGAGCACTCATCGCATGATAGCGCGGTGGCAAGATCACCCGGGGCGTTACAGCCGATGTGGAGCGCTAAACCGAAAGCGAGGTGCTGCTCTTGCGAAGCAAGTGGAGCCGCGTACTCAAGCATGGAGAGGGTCAACGAGGGTGATCGCAGCGGCCTGGCCGCCTCGCTGGCGCTTGTCGAACGGAGCGCGCAGGAAGCGTGTCTCCGGCCCCTCTCGCTCTGTGCGTTCGCCCGGGGCGACGCCTCTCGTTGTGCGGTCGGGCCACACCGAGCAGGCGGGACCACCGAGCAGCTGGCCATCTGCTGAGCAAAAGTGATCTTCAGCCAACCGAAGTGGAAACCAATCCTGCGGCGCGGGCGCGCGCACTATTGAGGGGAATTTAAAACATGAGCAATGTCACCAAAACGGCCGCGCCGGCGGCGGCCGGCCGCGCCGCGGCCAAAAAGGAACTGCCGGAGCACTTTAAGGCCTACAAGCATGTCTGGGTTTTCGTCGAGCAGGAGCGTGGCCAGGTGCATCCGGTCTCCTGGGAGCTCATGGGGGCGGGGCGCAGACTTGCCGACAGGCTGAAGGTGAACCTCGCCGCGGTCGTTATCGGTCCGGAGGGGCAGCCGACGCGTAACGCCGCACTTGAATCCTTTTGCTATGGCGCCGATCTGGCCTATCTCGTGAGCGATAATGTTTTGTCGGATTACCGAAATGAATCCTATACCAAAGCGCTAACCGAACTCGTCAACACCTACAAGCCTGAAATCCTGCTGCTGGGCGCGACGACACTCGGTCGCGATCTTGCAGGTTCGGTGGCGACCACCTTGTCGACGGGGCTCACCGCCGACTGCACAGCGCTCGACGTCGACGCCGATGGGTCGCTTGCGGCGACGCGTCCGACCTTTGGCGGCTCGCTGCTGTGCACGATTTATACTTTGAACTACCGTCCGCAGATGGCAACCGTCCGGCCGCGCGTCATGCCGATGCCGGAGCGTGTCGTACGCGACGCCGCTCGTATCATCATCCATCCGCTTGGCCTTGTCGAAGACGATATCGTCACGAAAGTGCTGACGTTCATTCCCGATCGCGATTCCGAAACGTCAAATCTGGCTTATGCCGATGTCGTCGTCGCCGGCGGCTTGGGACTGGGATCGCCCGAGAATTTTCGGCTGGTGCGCGAGCTAGCAACTCTTCTTGGCGCCGAGTACGGTTGCTCGCGTCCTCTGGTGCAAAAAGGATGGGTGACGTCTGACCGGCAGATCGGCCAGACCGGCAAGACTATCCGGCCAAAGCTCTATATTGCCGCCGGTATTTCCGGCGCAATCCAGCACAGGGTCGGCGTGGAGGGGGCGGACCTGATCGTCGCGATCAATACCGACAAGGACGCGCCGATCTTCGACTTCGCTCATGTCGCGATCGTCAGTGATGCCATGCAGCTGCTCCCGTCGCTGACGGCCGCATTTCGTGCCAGGCTCTTGCCGCATTCGCGCGCCCAGCTGGCGGTCTAGAGGAGATGATGTGATGATTGAAGAGAGGTTCGATGCGATCGTAGTCGGAGCCGGTATGGCCGGCAACGCGGCGGCGTTGACAATGGCCAAGCACGGCATGAATGTGCTGCAGCTCGAGCGGGGCGAATATTCCGGATCGAAGAATGTGCAGGGCGCGATCCTCTATGCCGACATGATGGAAAAGCTGATCCCCGAGTTTCGCGAGGAGGCGCCGCTCGAACGCCATCTGGTCGAACAACGGTTCTGGATGATGGACGATCGCTCCCATGTCGGCATGCACTACCGCTCGGATGACTTCAACGAGGAGCGGCCGAACCGATACACGATCATACGCGCGCAGTTTGACAAATGGTTCTCCTCGAAGGTGCG
This sequence comes from Bradyrhizobium altum, assembly GCF_020889705.1. Lineage (GTDB taxonomy): Bacteria > Pseudomonadota > Alphaproteobacteria > Rhizobiales > Xanthobacteraceae > Bradyrhizobium > Bradyrhizobium altum. Next base: position 24,109 of record NZ_JACMYP010000076.1, read on the forward strand.
GGAGGCCGGCGCGACGGTGCTGTGCGAGACGACAGTCACGGAGCTCGTACGGGACCACCACGAGAGGATCGTCGGAGTTCGTACGGATCGCCGCGACGGCGAAATACACGCCGACGTCGTCGTGCTGGCCGAGGGGGTCAATGGTCTCCTCGGGACACGGGCGGGGCTGCGCCCGCGGCCGACACCCGATAATGTCGCGCTCGCAGTGAAGGAAATGCACTTTTTGCCTCGCGAGACGATCGAGGCGCGTTTCAATCTTAAGGGCGACGAAGGCGTCGTGATCGAGGCTGCCGGTACCATTTCCCGCGGCATGACCGGAATGGGTTTCATCTATGCCAACAAGGAGTGCATTTCGCTCGGCATCGGCTGCCTCGTCGCCGATTTCCAGCGAACCGGCCAGACACCCTACGGCATGCTCGATCATTTCAAGCAGCATCCGTCCGTGGCGCCGCTGATAGCAGGTTCCGAAGTCAAGGAATATGCGGCGCATCTCATTCCTGAAGGCGGGTACAAAGCAATCCCGCAGCTCTACGGTGATGGTTGGGTGGTGGTGGGGGATGCGGCACAGCTCAACAATGCCATTCATCGCGAAGGCTCCAATCTTGCGATGACCTCAGGCCGCATCGCGGCCGAAGCGATCGCCCAGGTCAAATCGCGCCGGGAGCCGATGACCGCAAAAAATCTGTTGCTCTACAAGGAGATGCTGGACGAGTCCTTCGTCATCAAAGACCTCAAGAAGTACAAAGACATGCCGACGCTGATGCACACCCATTCGCAAAACTTCTTTCTTACCTATCCGCAGCTTATCTCCAAGGCGCTTCAGAACTTTGTACGCGTCGACGGTACGCCGAAGGTTGAGAAGGAGAAGGCGACCCTGAAATCCTTCGTCAAGGCGCGGTCATGGACAGGTCTGTTCGGAGATGCGTGCCGTTTTGCCAGGGCCTGGCGCTGACCGGCAACGGTGTGAAATCGAGCAATGGAAGGTCAAAGAATGAATGTCGAGCCCTCAGTGCGCGTCGAAGACAAGCTGTACTACAACCGCTATCTTGTCGATGTCGGTCGCCCTCACGTCACCGTGCGCGCGCACACGACGCCGTCGCCGCAGCTACTCGCGCTTTTGAAAGCCTGCCCTGCGCGATGCTACGAACTCAACGACAACGGCCAAGTTGAGATAACCGTCGACGGCTGCATCGAGTGCGGCACCTGCCGCGTGATCGCTGAACCCACCGGCGACATCAAATGGAGCCATCCGCGCGGTGGGTACGGCGTGCTGTTCAAGTTTGGGTGAGAGTGCAACGAAAGGCCGCGGTGAGATCGCCATCACAAGGAGGATCTCACCGCCTTTGTGGCGCATTCTGGCTCGTCTGCACTTAAGGTGAAATTCAAACGAGGCAACCGAGGGGACGCCCGCAAGACTCAGCTTGAGGATATCATTCGCTTGGGATGCCGAGGATTGGTCGTGCCGCAACGGAGTGGCGCCATAAGCGGTGTCGATCCGACGGCGCAAAGGAAATCAGCCCGTCGGCTTGGACGGGGCGCGCCCGGCGGCCTCGATCGCAACCGCCACTGATTGCACAATCGCAGCAAAGCGCACAGCAGTCTGGATCACTCCGGAACTGACGCCCTCAGCCCGCAGCGTCTTCTCGTGCGCTTCGATACAGGCACCGCAGCCATTTATGGCCGAGACCGCCAGCGACCACAGCTCGAAATCGGACTTATCCACGCCAGGATTGCCGATCACGTTCATGCGCAATCGTGGCGGCATGGTCTTATATTCCGGGTCGGACGCGAGGTGAACGAATCGGTAGTAGACATTGTTCATCGCCATCACAGAGGCTGCGGATTTCGCTGCGGCGATCGCCACGGGCGTCATCACGGCTGCTGCTGCCGCTTCGATCACGGCAATCAGGGCTGAATTGCGAGTGGCAATCGCGCTCGCCAGCAGCAGGCCGTATTGTCGCTGCTGCGACAGCGTATCATCGGCCAGCAAGGACGCCAGGTTAAGTCTGACGTCCTTGGCGAAATCGGGAATCGTCTCATTCAACTGCTCAATCGATGACATGCTGCCTCACGCAACCTTCAGGGTTTCGCCGCCGACTTCGCGGTTGCAGGGACAGAGTTCGTCGGTTTGCAGTGCGTCCAGAACGCGGAGCGTGTCCTTGGGGCTACGCCCGACATTGAGATTGGTCGCATAGACGTGTTGGATTGTGTTGCCGGGGTCGACGATAAAGGTGTAGCGATAGGCAACGCCCTCGGGCGAACGTACGCCGAGGCCATCGACTAAGGTTCCCTTTGTGTCGGCAAACTGCCAAATCGGCAGGTTGTGCAGGTCTGCATGCGAGCGCCGCCAGGCGAGCTTGCAGAACTCATTGTCAGTCGAGCCACCCAGTACCACAGCATCGCGATCAGCGAATTCCTTGGATAGCCGGCCGAACTCGACGATCTCGGTCGGACAGACGAAGGTAAAATCCTTGGGGTAGAAAAAGATGATCTTCCATTTTTCTGGGAAGCTCGTTTCGGTGAGCGTCTCGAACGCGCTGTGTCCTTCTTGTTCCTGCGCCTGAAAGCCGGGCTTCACGCCTGTGATTTCGAACGGCGGCAACTGACTTCCAATTCCGAGCATGCTGACCTCACAAGTTTGCTTTGCCTAAGTTGTGCAGTCACCGGTGAAGCAAGCTACATGCCATCCGTTCTCAAGATCGGATTGTCGCAACTAAGCTAACGAGCGGCTTGGCTGCAGGCATTGATCTTGAGATCTGATGTCTATCACATCCACCTCCAATCATGCGGCTTGGATACCCGATGCTCTTGAAGCGCTGTTGAAAAACGGGCACTTGCCGACCAAGAATGGACCCTTGGCGCCCTCGCAGAGCATCATGGTAACTCACGGTGTGAAACGGACGCCGAAGCTAAGGCTCTTTCGTAGCCTGCGAAAGAAGCCGGGCCGGCGATTTCGGAGGCAACGTCCCTGATATTCTCGCAGCCGTCATCAAGCTGTCTGGCATCATCGTCCCCAAATAGCCTCAGCTGGGACTGTAGGCACGGCTGCGCGCCAGGCGCGTGGAGATGTCGCGCCACCATTTCTCCACAGCTAAAGGATCGCAAAGCAGCAGCGTGCCAACATCACCAGTAAAAGTTCGCCAGTCGGCAAGACATTTCCTTGGAACGGCTGTCAGAAGTGGCACACCCCGGGTGATCGCGTTAACGAGTTCAGCGCGCAGGCCGCGGCCAACCGCTTCTTGTTTGGCGAATTTGCTGATCACGAGGAGATCGAGTTTGTCGCGAAGCGCCCGGGAAACGATAGCGGCGGCCTCGGCCAGTCCATGCACATCGAGCCGACAGGACGTAGCTCCGCTACCGAGTGGCTGGGAAATCGAGATCTCTTGCCCAGTTGCAACGTCGACTGCGAGCATGGAGTGCGGGCCGTTTGCGTCCTTCAAGTGTCGCTGCACGATGCCACCGACGTGCACGCCTTGCCGCGCGAGATCCTGGGCGAAATCGGCAAGCAGCTTATCGACGTCATCTTTTGGCTGGTAGAAAATTGCCGCCACATCATTTGGATCGATATCATCAAGATGGTCGATCATGGCCGTGCCCCAATTTCTGTTCGCTTCTCGTGTCGGCGCCTAGCTGTCGAACGTCTCGTACTGGTGTGGATGGCGTTGTGAGCAATCGTTCGGGGTGCGCGACCGGCAAGGCCCGGGCGACCTCGGCGAACACGTCCGTTCCATTGCCAAGCCCTAGCTCATCAAAGGAACGGCGCGTGATGCGGGCCAAAAGCGGCACGCCCGAACGGCCAGTTTCGAGAGCGAGAACCAAGGTGACATGAGCTTCGTCGAACGGCAGAGAGGCTTTGATGCGTGCCGGAAAAACATTGAGGATCGAGCTCGCGCGCGGTGGTTCGCGCGCAATGCTGACATCGCCGGCTGCGATGCGCAGCCGTAGCTGCGCGCCTGGTCTGAGCGGTGCTCCAGGTATCAACAGACGCGCCCCCTTGAGGCGGAGGATGATCAGCCCATAGCGCCCGTCATAGCCGCCGACTACGGTGTCGACGCAGACAGCCGCGTCGCCTCGAGCAGCAAGCGCTGGATCGCTCTGGACGACATGCAGCGGCCCAGCCGCGGTCACAATGCCATCTTTCATCATGACGAGATGGTCGGCAAAGCGCTCGATGTCAGCCATGTCGTGGCAGATATAGATCATCGGCAACGTGAGCTCGTCACGCATGCGCTCGATAAACGGCAGAATCTCTCGCTTGGCGGCCCGGTCGAGCACAATGAGCGGGTCGTCCAGCAGAAGTAGCCGAGGTTGGGACAACAGCGCGCTGCCAAGGGCAAGTCGCTGTCGCTCGGCGCCAGAAAGATATGACGGCGCACGGTCAAGCAGCGGTGCCAGGTCGAGCAAGTCGACGACGCCATCAAGGTCAATCAGTGACACGTTCGATTTTGACGCGTTGTACAGAAGGGTGCGCCTGACGGACAAATGAGAGAAAAGAATTGGTCGCTGGAATACATATGCGACAGGACGCAGATGAGGCGGCCGAAACGTCGTTTCGTCCTGCCAAATTTCACCATCGACGCCGCAGAATCCACTCGGCAGACGCTGGATGCCGGCAATGCAGCGCGCGAGTGTCGTCTTGCCGCACCCTGGAGGACCGAAGACGGCCGTGACACCTTTGGCTGGGGCGCTGAATTGCGCATCCAGCGGGATCCCCGCGATAGCGCCGTTGAAGGCGACTTCTATATAGCCCGGTTTTGCTTCTCTCACGTGCCCGCGCCTATGCTGCATCTTTCCATCAAATCACGACGAGAATGATGATCGCAAAGGCGATGATCACCATGCCGCCCACAATCCAGTCTGTTTCGCTCCAGCGCGGCGTTTCCGCCTCGAGGAGGCCAAAAGGTGCGGCGGCAGCATTGCAGATCGACGGTGTTACGACGGCCGGCATCTTGAGCATCTCCCTGTCATCGAGGATCGTTGCAATCGAACGCTGCCGGAAGCGCTTACCGATCACACATGCAAGGCGGGCGTCCGGTATCGCGGAATCCTCAGCCAGCTTGGCCGGATTCAGTTCGTCCGCCGGCTGGACTGGCGCGGCTTGCGTCGTTTGGCTGTAGACGCGTCGGCTATCCCCAGAGCTTGAGACCGCCTCATGGCAGGCGATCCGCTCGAACGGCGCCACAACGCTGGTGGCCGATGTGAAGTGTGCGCCGACGCCAGTATTCATGCCTTCTGCGACTTCAGGTGCAAGCAGCATCAAAGCCAGGTCGAATAGAATCAATCGAAAAAGCCTCATTGGGACTCCGAAGATGGTCCGCCGCGGTCGCTTTACTCGCGGTAGCTCCTTGCTCCTCACCAGCAATCTGCGTGCCGGTTAATAGCATGGTGCGGGGAAGGCTTCGTTCATGGTGATGCTCGTATGGGTCCCCACCCCGCGTGTGGAATCGCCTCATCGTGTCGTCGAGTTTCAGACGTCCGCGTCGCGAACCGGCCATCCAGGCGGGACGGGATGAAAGCTGAAGACGATACTGTCGGCTCTTGCAGCGAGAATGGGTTGGAGAGGCCACGACTATGACGTTCGCCCCTCATGCAGAGGTCGGCACTAGGATTTGTCGTCCGGCTGTTCTGCGCCGACGAAAGGGGGCTCTCATTGGCCTCATTTGGCCACTTAGCTAGAAGTTTAGTTATCTCTTGGACGGACATTTCAAGGATGCGCGTTATCGTAAACTCATGAGCATCACGATCTAGCCCTCGTCCACAGCCTTCGCGATCTTCCTTGCAGTTCTGAGGGCGCACTCAATGCGAATTCACAATTGATCTCCTGATCTCATCACCAGCACGCTGGCGGTTTCGCCTGCGAACAATCGCTTGCGCCAGCTACCTGGACCGCTCTCGCGTCCTGATACGGGCGCACATAGGAGAGGCCATGACTATCGCCCCAGTGCGCATCAGCGCACCGCAGTCGCCGTATCGAGATTGCGACATCGCAGTCTTGGACGAAGCGGACCCGACGGCGCCGGCAGGGTCATCTGCACTGATGTCGACACGGGCTTGATCGTCGGCAGCCCGTCAATTGCGCCGGACCGCCGGGACAGTCAACAAAGTGTCAACGCAGACGAGGTCATCCATCTGATCGGCGGCACCTACCGCCTGGCGTCGATAGCCGTCGAGATCGGGGCGCGCGATCTGGCGAGGCAGAGCCGTCGGGTATCTGATGAACTGCGGCTACGCCGGCGTTTGTGGCGAAGAAAGAGGCGCGCGTCGCGTTGTTAGCTCTCACGGCGCATCCATTTTGAACATGCGGTGCTCGCTCGCGGACTGGCTCGCAGCAGTGCGGTGCCGCGCTAGAGGAGCTGGACCGTTGATTTATCGGCTCGAACCTTTGGGATCAAGCGACCGTCCCACACGCGACAATCACTACCCTGAAGGTCTACGATTCGAACCTATGGGCAAGTCGTAAAGCTGCCGGTCCCGCAATTTCGAGCGTGCAGGCTTGCAACCTAGGTCGGACACCCAACAAAAAGAACAGCGTCGACGCAATTCGTCCCGTGATCGACGCGACGCGATCATTTGCCCTTGCGAAGCCTTCAACAATTGCGTTGCGCTCCAGCGTAGCCGAGCAGCTATCGGCCAGCGTTGGATCACGTTCCGTCCGCGCTGCCGCCGGTGAAACGTGTAATTGTCGAGCAGCTCTCCTTACTGTCTCCCATCAAGATGCGGATATTCCCATCTTGGAGCGTATTGGCACTTGTTCGACGAGCAAAAGTGCTTGAATCGATCGTAGCGTCAGGTTGTAGGCAGTGCCAAGCAGGATCAATCGCCTTCAGAACTGTCACGTTGGGAACTAGCGTCGCGAATGTAGACCTAAACACAGTCCCTAAAATGGGCTGCGCCCGCTGCAAATGCAGCCAGCCTGTGTTGTGCGTTGGTCTTGGCAGCAAGGTCTGGCGCGCGATGCAACGATGATTCCGGAAGTATTGAAACAAAGACGCCCGAATCGGCAGTGACACGACCGCTCCTGCCGATGCGGCTACCTGCTTTCCTAAATAGATGATACTCGCGGGGCAAAGAACAATAGTGAAGGGTATGCAGCTTAAGAGAGGTTTGTTCAGGCAAAAGCGACGAACGGGTTGGACTTACCGTGCGCCTCGCGATGTAACCGCCCTTGTTGTGATTGCGATCGCAGCGACGTGGTGCACGGGATACGCTCGGGCGCGAGAACGAAGATCAGAAGAGATATTGACGTCTTGCAGACCAGACGTGATACGCTTCTGTGACCACTTTACAGGGCGTGGCGATGTGGACGCGGCCATGTTTTGTCTGAGGGACAATTTTAAGGACTTGCGTGTCGAATGCCGCCGGGTGATGCCAACCGCGGCGGAGAGAAGGGGCGGGTCGAAAAAACGAGGCGTCAACAACGGTCCGATCCTGCATCGGGAGTGAGACGCCCGAGCGGGGGACTTCTTAAGCAGGAGAAGCTGCTCGCATCAGCCACCGATCGAGTTCCCGAAGGCGCCGGTTGATGCCGTTGCGGCGTTCTCAACGAGCGTTTCAGTGGATTCACTTGGACCGATCGGACTGCTTTTGGTTGAGTTCACCCCAGAACTCAAGACGAGAGGAAATGCGGTCGTCAAGAGCCGTTCAAAGGCGGAAAGCTGTTCAAGCAGACGCTTCTCAACGGCCTCACTCTCCTCGCGAGGCAGTTCGGTCTTAAGCAACCTACGACAGCGCCAAATCTCGTTTCGTATCCATCTGATTTCACTTAATCTATCGTCAATCGAACTCATCGCAGATGCAGGTTCACTTGGGCGTTGGAAGTACGGCGCGTACGCCTCAACATTGCGTAATTGCTCGTTCCGCATTCATGCCGATGGAGTTACGCCTGAAAACGTGCGACTCGCCCCCATTGCCCGGCGGATGTGGCGAGCGGTTCGATGTATTCAAGGCTCTTATCAACCGATATCACCTTAGGCTGGGCGTGCGACCGAAATTTGCTGCGGATCACTGCGAGTTTTCGGCGCCACGATCATGTGAGTTGCGGAATTCCTGCGCTCCACAGGGGTGACCGGCGTGCAGTCATATACGAACTCAGAGCGGCAGCTT
>NZ_JACMYP010000077.1 GCF_020889705.1 Bradyrhizobium altum
CAAGATGCTGGTGCGGCTCGCCGGCGAGGCGCGCGCCAAGGGATAGAGGAGGGATAGGGGACACGACCTGCCGACACCGAGCGGCGGTGCTGTGCGCGACGAGGCATGGTGTCGCACGGTGCGGCTCCGCGCGCGTTTGCCGTGGCCGGGCGCAGCGTCCCTGACAGCGCGATCATTTCGTGCCGGCGCTGATATCATCGCCGATGGGCGTGATGCGCGTTGCGAGAATTTCCAGCGCTGCTGCTCCGGAGAATCGCTCGGATCGCGAGCTTCAACCGCTGACGCGCACGTGCAACGCGGTGATTGCGTTACCATCGATCGCTACGATCAGTGATCCTGCTGCCGCCGAACGCAGCCCGCGTTGCGGAACATTCGCTGCTGCCGGGCATTGTAGTCACCCAGCTTCGACGATGGCGTATTGAGCTCGATCGAATGCAGCTCAATGCCGACCCAGTGGCGCTATCCGCGTGCAACACGATCGTGGACGACATGCCTGGCACTGCAGCGCAGCGTCAACTCGCGGCGGTCCATCGCAACGACACATCCTCAGCGCGAAATGCATACCCGGCATTCTCCGTGCCTGCTGCGTTGCCCGGCGCGGATACACGCCGATCGCTGGCACTCTTTGTGCATCGCAATGCCTTGCGCGCGGCGGGAAAGGCGACGAAACGTCGCCCGATCGCCGTGAAAACAACGAGAAAGCGAAAGCAAAGCGAAAGCGTTTCGCGCTGCGGTATTTGCGCCCGATGATGTGCCCGCCTTGGAATAAACCAAAAGCCATTCGACTGGCTTGGCAAGCCCGGCGATCCCCACTATTAGGTCGCCGGACCGGGGCCGAGAGGCTATATTCTGATGACGGTCACCGCGGCGGAGCGCGACGAGCGATGTTCGCGCGAACAAGGATACGCGGGTTCGAGGAGGTTCTTCGTGCAAGAGACGGGCGTGCATAACGGTGCCTTCGGCGCCGACAAATTCGGCTTAAAAAATCTCAAGGGCGTGCATTGGAACTATGGCGCGCCGCAGCTCTACGAGCACTCGTTGCGATCAGGCGAAGCGGTGCTCTCGGCCGATGGCGCGCTTTGCGCTGATACCGGTGAGTTCACCGGCCGCAGCCCGAAGGACAAGTTCACGGTCCGCGACGGTCTGACCGACAAGAGCATGTGGTGGGCTGGCAACCAGTCGATCACCTCGGAGCAGTTCGCAACGCTCCACGCCGACTTCCTCAAGCATGCCGAAGGCATGACGCTGTTCGCGCAGGATCTCTATGGCGGCGCCGATCCGAAGCATCGCATCAAGACGCGCGTCTTCACCGAGCTTGCCTGGCACTCGCTGTTCATCCGCACGCTGCTCATTCGCCCCGAGACGTCGGAGCTCGCGAGCTTCGTGCCCGAACTCACGATCATCGATCTGCCGAGCTTCCGCGCCGATCCGAAACGTCACGGCTGCAAGTCGGAGAACGTCGTCGCGATCGATTTCGCCCGCAAGATCGTCCTGATCGGCGGGTCTTACTATGCCGGCGAAATGAAGAAGAGCGTGTTCACCACGCTGAACTTCTATCTGCCCGAGAAGGGCGTGATGCCGATGCATTGCTCGGCCAATGTCGGCCCCGATGGCGACACCGCGATCTTCTTCGGCCTGTCCGGCACCGGCAAGACCACGCTCTCGGCCGATCCCAAGCGCACGCTGATCGGCGATGACGAGCATGGCTGGAGCGAGGACGGCGTCTTCAATTTCGAAGGCGGCTGCTACGCCAAGTGCATCAAGCTGTCCGGCGAAGCCGAGCCGGAAATCTATGCCGCCAGCAAGCGCTTCGGCGCGGTGCTGGAAAACGTCGTGCTCGGCGCCAATGATCGCGTGCCCGATTTCGACGACGGCTCGAAGACCGAGAACACCCGCTCGGCCTATCCGCTCGATTTCATCCCGAACGCCTCGCGCACCGGCCGCGCGCCGCATCCGAAGAACGTGGTGATGCTCGCCGCCGACGCCTTCGGCGTGATGCCGCCGATCGCCAAGCTGACGCCGGCGCAGGCGATGTATCACTTCCTGTCCGGCTACACCGCCAAGGTCGCCGGCACCGAGCGTGGTCTCGGCAACGAGCCGCAGCCGGAATTCTCGACCTGCTTCGGTTCGCCGTTCCTGCCGCGCGATCCGTCGGTCTACGGCAACCTGCTGCGCGAATTGATCGCCAAGCACAATGTCGATTGCTGGCTGGTCAACACCGGCTGGACCGGCGGCAAATACGGCACCGGCCGCCGCATGCCGATCAAGGTGACGCGCGCGCTGCTCACCGCGGCGCTGAACGGCTCGCTCCGCAATGCCGATTTCCGCACCGACAAGTATTTCGGCTTTGCGGTGCCGACCTCGCTGCCGGGCGTCGAGCCGCACATCCTCGATCCGATCAAGACTTGGGCCGACAAGGTCGAGTTCGACAAGACCGCGCGTGCGCTGGTCGGCATGTTCCAGAAGAACTTTGCCAAGTTCGAAGCACAGGTCGACGCCGAAGTCCGCGCCGCCGCGCCGGAAGTGAAGCTCGCGGCGGAGTAGTTCGCGCAAGCGATTTCGCGATTTGAAAAGGCGGCCCTCGTGGCCGCCTTTTCTGTTTTGATACCCGGCGAGCGCGCGCCACTGCTAATTCCGTCACCCTGAGGAGCGCGCAGCGCGCGCGTCTCGAAGGGTCGACGGCCACCAGCCGGGCCGTGCATCCTTCGAGACGCGCCTGCGGCGCTCCTCAGGATGACGGGATTGGACTCCTCCGTGGACTACTCCCCCATCTCCGGCAGCACGGCGTTGCTCGGCGTCTGCCGATCCGTGATCTGCAGGCCGAACAGGCTGCCGATCAATTCGACCGCGACGCGCGCGGTGCGGCCGCGCTCGTCGAGGAACGGATTGAGCTCGACGATATCGAGCGAGCGCACCAGCCCGGAATCGTGCAGCAGCTCCATGATGAGATGGGCTTCCCGATAAGTCGCGCCGCCCGGCACGGTGGTGCCGACCCCGGGCGCGACTTCCGGATCGAGGAAGTCGACGTCGAACGAGACATGCAGCACGCCGTTCTTCGCCCTGACGCGCTCGATGACGCGGCGGGTCAGCACGGCGACGCCGAACTCGTCGATCTGGCGCATGTCTGATATCGAGACGTTGCGCTGCCGCAGCAGCTTGCGTTCCAGCGGATCGACCGAGCGCGTGCCGATCAGGTCGAGCTGATCCGGCGGGATCGAGGCGCGCGGCAGTCCGCCGAGCAGGTCGTCGAGGCCGGGCTCGCCGCACAGGAAGGCCGCCGACATGCCGTGCATGTTGCCGGTTATGGTGGTGGCCGGCGTGTTGTAGTCGGCATGCGCGTCGACCCACAGCGCAAACAGCGGCCGGCCCTTTTCCTGCCAGTAACGCGCGACGCCGTTGATCGACCCCATCGACAGTGAGTGATCGCCGCCCATGAAGATCGGGATCGCGCCGGAATGCGCCAGCCAGTAGGCGCGCTCGGAGAGGGCGCGGGTCCAGGTCTTCACCTCGTCGTAGAATTTGGTGCTTGCCGGCGCGGGGCCGTCGGCGACCACGGCCGGGATCGCAAGGTTGCCGTGGTCGTCAACCCGGAAGTCGAGCTGCTCGAGCAGGCGCGCGATGCCCGCGGTGCGCAGCGCGTCCGGGCCCATCAGTGGACCGGGCTGCGACGCGCCGATCTCGATGGGAACGCCAAGCAAGGCGATGCGCGAGGGTCTGGAATTGTCGGCTTCAGACATGCGGCAGGCTCCCAAAGGCGTGGAACAGAAGCGACGCGCCAATGTCCCCTCAACCCCTGAAATAGGCAACCCGGTCCAATCCGGCCATGTGGATAGTTGAGTTGTGCGTCCAGATTTGACGCGTTTTCTTCACCGCGAACCGGTGCCCACTTCGCTTGAAAACGCTCTACGCCTTGAAATAGGCGATCTGCGTGGTGGTGGCGAGCAGGCGGCCGGACGGCGACCACAATTCGCCGTGCTGGTCGCCGTAGCTCTTGTGGAAGGTCTTGGCGTCGGCTGTGGCGAGCACGCGGGTGGTATCTTCCGCATCCATGTCGGCGGCATCGACATGGAAATAGGTCGTCAGCGATACCGTGCCGAACGGCACCAGCTCGTGCCGAGCGTGGAACACGCGGCCGAAGAACGCGTCCGACATCGACATCAGCGACAGCGCATCGAGCTTGCGCGGCACGCGGTCGGCGATCCAGAGTTTTGAATAGGGGCTCGACGGTTGCTTCGCGGCACCGCCGCCGAGCTTCGGTTCGCCCTCGGCGAAGCGGAAATCATACTGGTTGGCCCAGGTCATCGCGAGCTTCGGATAGGGCCGCAGCTCTTCGAACGGCACCGCGCCGGGAAACTCGGCGGGCTGGTGCGACCACGACGGGCGGCGCTCGGCGAACACCGCGGTCGCCAAGGTCGTGACCTTGCCGCCGCCTTGCGTCGTCTCGACCGACCAGTGCTGGCTCGAGCGGTTGACCCGGACCAGGCGGACGTCGAGATCGAACACGCCCTCGGCGACTGGCGCGCAGTAATTGACCGTCAGCGCCAGCGGATCGCCCGCGCGCTGCGGGTGCTGCATCAGGGCGCGCAGGATCGTCGCGGCCGTGCAGCCGCCGAACGGGCCGACGAACGCCCAGTAATCCGGGCTGGTCCGTCCCTGCCAGCGGCTGTCGCCGGCAGTCACAGCGGTGGCTTCATCGAAAAGGTGCGGAGCCTTGGTGAGCATGAATTACCTTGAATACTTGCTCGTCATTGCGAGGAGCGAAGCGACGAAGCAATCCATCGATCCGCATAGCCGCGCGATGGATTGCTTCGCTTCGCTCGCAATGACTGCGTGAAGTTCACTGACTATATCGCGGGCTATCGTGCCGAATTCAATGATGTCGGACGTAATCGATTTCCGCGTCCCGGGATTACCCCTTCGCCTCGCGCTGGTTGTCGAGCTGCGGCGAGGCGCTCGGATGCACCGGCACGTGCCAGATGTCCTCGGCATATTCGCGGATGGTGCGGTCGGAGGAGAACCACGCCATGCGCGCCACGTTGAGGATCGAGGCGCGGGTCCAGGCCGGAGGCACCTGCCAGCGCGCGTCGATGCCGCGCTGCGCGTCGTAGTAGGAATCGAAATCGGCCGAGACCATGTAGTGATCGAGGTAGCGCAGCGCGTGCCCGATCGAGGCGAAGCGCGCGGCATCGCCCGGCGAGAACTCGCCGCTCTCGATGGCGCGGATCGCGCGCTCGAGCCGCGGCGACTTGCCGATCACGTCGCTGGCATCGAGCCCCTGCTTGCGGCGGACCATGACGTCGCCGGCTCGAGGCCGAAGATCGCGATGTTCTCCTCGCCGACATTGTCGCGGATTTCGATATTGGCGCCGTCGAGCGTGCCGATGGTCAGCGCGCCGTTCAGCGCGAGCTTCATGTTGCCGGTGCCCGAGGCCTCCATGCCGGCGGTCGAGATCTGCTCGGAGAGATCGGCGGCGGGGATGATCACCTCGGCGAGGCTGACATTGTAGTCGGCGAGGAAGGCGACCTTCAGCCTGCCGCCGAGCGAGGCGTCGTTGTTGACGATTTCGGCGACGTCGCTGATCAGCTTGATGATCAGCTTGGCGTAGCGGTAGCTCGCCGCCGCCTTGCCCGCGAAGATTTTTACGCGCGGCACCCAGTTCGCCGCCGGATCATCCTTCATCGCGTGATACAGTGCGATCGTCTCCAGGATGTTGAGCAGCTGCCGCTTGTATTCGTGGATGCGCTTGATCTGCACGTCGAACAGCGCCGACGGGTCGACTTTGATGTGGTTGCGCTCGCCGATCAGCCGCGCCAGCGCCAGCTTGTTGTGATGCTTGACGTCGCGGAAGCGCTTCTGGAATTCCAGATCGCTCGAGTGGGGCTCGAGCCGCTCGAGCAGCGAGAAGTCGTCGAGCACGGCCTCGCCGCAGGTCTCGCGCAGCAGCGCGGTCAGCCGCGGGTTGGCCAGCATCAGCCAGCGGCGGAAGGTGATGCCGTTGGTCTTGTTGGTGATGCGCGACGGGTAGAGATGATGAAGGTCGTGGAACACGGTCTCCTTCATCAGGTCGGAATGCATCGCGGAGACGCCGTTGATGCGGTGCGAGCCGACAAAGGCGAGCTGGCCCATCCGCACGCGGCGGCCGCTGCGCTCGTCGATCAGCGAGACCGAGGCGCGGTATTCGATGTCGCCGGGGAAGCGCTCTTCGGCGAGCGCCAGATGGGCCACGTTGATGCGGTAGATGATCTCGAGATGCCGCGGCAGCAGCCGCTCGAACAATTCGACCGGCCAGGTCTCGAGCGCTTCCGGCAGCAGCGTGTGGTTGGTGTAGGACAGCGTCGCGACGGTGATCTTCCAGGCCTCGTCCCAGCGGAAATTGTGCAGGTCGACCAGGATGCGCATCAGCTCGGTGACCGCAAGGCTCGGATGGGTGTCGTTGAGCTGCACGGCCGCCTTCTGCGCGAGGTTGCGCAGGCCGCCGTCGGAGGCGAGATGCCGCTTCACGAGATCCTGCAACGAGGCCGAGACGAAGAAATATTCCTGGCGCAGCCGGAGCTCGCGGCCCGCCGCGCTCTCGTCGTTCGGATAGAGGAATTTGCAGATCGCTTCCGCGCGCGCCTGCTCGGCGCTCGCCGAGACGTAGTCGCCGGTGTTGAAGACGTCGAGCTGGAGCGGGTCGGGCGCGTGCGCCGACCAGAGGCGAAGCGCGTTGACGTGCTTGCCGCGCCAGCCGACGATCGGCGTGTCGTAGGCCATCGCTTCAACGGTTTCCGCCGGATGCCAGGTGGCGCGATCGCGGCCGCGCTCGTCGACATGCTCGACATGGCCGCCGAAGTGGACGTTGTAGACCACCTCCGGCCGCTGGAATTCCCAGGGGTTGCCGAAGGCGAGCCATTCGTCGGGATATTCCTGCTGCCAGCCCTGGTTCATGATCTGGCGGAACAGGCCGAAATCGTAGCGGATGCCGTAGCCGGTCGCGGGGATCGCCAGCGTCGCCATGCTCTCCATGAAGCAGGCCGCGAGCCGCCCGAGGCCGCCATTGCCGAGCGCCGCATCCGGCTCGCATTTGCGCAGGTCCGACAGATCGACGCCGAGGTCGCCGAGCGCGGCCTCGAACAGCGGCAACAGTCCCATATTGTTCAGCGCGTCGGTGAACAGGCGGCCGATCAGGAATTCGAGCGAGAGATAATAGACGCGCTTGGAGCCGGCGTCGTAGGTCTGCTTCTCGGCCGTCAGCCAGTGGTGCACGATGCGGTCGCGCAGCGCCAGCGCCGCCGCCTTGTACCAGTCGCGCCTGGTCGCAACGGTGGCGTCCTTGCCGATCGCCAGCCGGAGCTTGGCGAGGATCGCGCCCTTGATCTCGGTCAGCGCCAGCTCGTCGATCGGCTGGTTCAATGCCGGGTAGTTTGTTTGTTCGTGCAAAGCGCTCAATCCCTGCCGTTCAGACTTCCGGATCATGATGCGATCATATTGTCCGGATCATGCCCCAAGCCGATGATACGCGCGTTGCATGGCAATCGAAACCGCCTGGACGTTGCCGTGCATAGCGCTGCCGACATTTTATGCAAGGACCGGGCCGATTCAGGGTCCTTCGGAACCGTCGTTGCCGGTGCTGCGATCGGCCGTGAGAGCCGGGATTTTGCGACAATTTGGCGGAGGATGCGTGATGAGACTCTTGATCGAGATCGCAGCCGCGGCGTTGCTCATGGTGTGCATCACGGCCACAAGCGCAGCCTATGCGGCGGGCAAAGTCGGCCGCAGCGCCGACGGCCTGAGCTGCAGCTTCAGCGTGACCCAGAACGCTTCGCCAGCCGCGCGCTGCGCCGCCATCAAGCGGCAATGCGGTGGCAAGTTCTACGCGAATGCCTGCGGTGACAAGCTGCTGTCCGCAGCGAACTAGGTGGCCGCACAGCGCGCCTTCACGCGCAATCAAACACCGTGGTGATACGGATTTCCAAGGCTTAACGAGTTCTTTACAAACACAGCTGTCGCTCGTGGGGCGGGCACATTTTTCCAGCTCCGACGCATTTCATTCCGAAGCAATTTTCAACGGGCCGCTGACTTAGTCAGCGGCCCGAATTGCTTTTGCAGGCCGCGTAATCGCTCTCTCATACGGACTTGCTTCGCGCCACATCGTCGTCCTGGCGAAAGCCAGGATCCATTACCCCAACTGTCAAATGAGGCCAGACAGGTCGTTCCAATCCGGGCTTTCAGCTTCGATCAGCTTGATCTTCCAATCCCGCTTCCAAAACTTCAGTTGCTTCTCGCGGGCGATCGCTTCCTGCGGTGTGACGAATTCCTCGAGGTGGACGAGACGGAAGGTCTGATATTTGTAGACGAACTTGGAGCCGCGGCCCGAACGATGCAGTTTGAGCCGGGTGCGAATGTCGTTGGTGACGCCGATGTAGAGCGTTCCGTGATGGCGGCTCGCGAGGACGTAGACGTAGTAGCTGCTTGCAGCGCTCATGGTTTGGCCCAAGCTCGCGAGTGACCAGCCGGGTAATGGGTCCTGGCTTTCGCCAGGACGACGCCTGAGGGGCGATCTACAAAGAACGAATTAAGAACACTTTAGCAAGTCTTTGATATATCATTGTGATTCGGTGCCTGCGCCGACACAATATCTATGGTCTCTCAGTCTCCGCGAGGACTACATGTCCACCATCGCCTTTGATCAATTCGCCCTGACCCGGATTGCCGATTTCGCGCGGTCGCTGTCGCGGCTGCATCAGGCCTCGCGGCGCCAGCCGATCGACGACGACCAGCTCGACCGCGAGTTCAATGCGGTCTGCATGTCGATCTGGGGCTACACCACGGATGATTTCAGGGACGAGCTGTTCTCGAACGAGGATCACGCCTGGCTCGACTCGCTCGATGAGGCGCATGCGCGGATCTTCGCCGGCGAGCAGGGTTACGATCTCGTCGACGATCACGGCATGCTGACGGACTGGTGGGGCTATTGCTGGATGATCCTCGCCGAGAAGCGCGGCCTCCTCAACCCGGAGAACCGCGCCGCCGCGCGGGCCGCGATCGAGGAGAAATACATGGCCGCGCCGAACGTGATCGGCGTGATCGTGGCGCGCTGAGTGGCGCAGCTCGAAGCCGTCAGTTCGCCTCGGCCCGCTTAGCGGGCTTTGCGGCGTTGCCCTTCGGCACCACGGACGATGGTGCCGACGGCGCGACATCGCGGCTGGTTTCCGGCAGCGGCGCGTCGCTGGCGATCTCGGCGCTGACGGGAGCGACCTTCATTTCGCCGAGCCGCGCGCGCACCGCCGCGGTCAAGCCGGGATAGGAGGCGATCGGCGTGAAGTCGAACGACTGTTCGTTGCCGACGCGGACGCCGGTGTAGGCGACGAGGCCGTCGGAGGTCGCGATCACGTCGCCGGCACGCAGCGAGGCATCGAGCGCGAGGTCGACCGGCGCGAGCCCGGCCGGGTCGCGGCCGTTGCAGGTGCAGTCGGCGCGCAGCGCCTTGCGATAGGCGAAGGCGTTCTCGCTGTCGGCGTAGCGCTCACCCGTGGCCGAGGCGGAGCTGTCGATATGGCTGCCGTAGTAGACCTTGGTCGCGCTCGCGGGACAGAACGCCTGGCAGAGCTGCGCCGGCGTCGCGCTGCCGCGCATCGTCAGCGGAAAATACTTGCCGTCGCAGCTGCGCACGCAATACGCCGGTCCGGAACCGGCCACGCGCGGCGCCGAGGCCGGCGCGGACTGCTGCCGTTCCGGCTGCTGGTTGAGGCCGAACGGATCGGCGAAGAAATTGGCTTGCGGCGGGGCCTGCCGGCCCTGCTGCTTCTGGGAACCGCCGAAGAAGAAATCGAACAGGCCTTCGGCCGAGACGGGAGCGGGCACGACCAGGACGGAACCCGCAAACGCAGCGGCGGCAAGCATCACGCGGCGCCGCATGCGCCGATCACTCAACTCTGTACGCAACGCCAACTCCACCCGACGCGCCTCGCCGCGGCGACAAGGTGCCCCGGCGGCTTCACCATAGTGCCGGATGGTAAACGAGCGATTGATCAGGGTGACGGCGCCGGAAGGAGTTGACGTTGCGCGGACGCCTCTTCACCTCGCCCCGCTTGCGGGGAGAGGTCGGATCGCATGAGCGGAGCGGAATGCGATCCGGGTGAGGGGTACAGGTCTCACCGCGTTCACGGCTCGTGGGAGCAGCCCCTCACCCCAACCCTCTCCCCGTAAGAACGGGGCGAGGGAGAGGAAAGACCGTCAGTCCTTCAAGAACTCGCCGGCCTTGTACAGCGCGCGGAACGGCAAGCCGGCTTCGGCGAATGTCTCGGTCGCGCCTTCCTCGCGGTCGACCATGGTGAAGACCAGCGCGATCTCGCCGCCGGCCTCGCGCACGGCTTCCACCGCCTTCAGCGCCGAGCCGCCTGTCGTGGTGACGTCCTCGACGATCACGATGCGCTTGCCCGCCAGGCTCTCGCCCTTGGCGAGCCCTTCGACGGCGAGCCGCGCGCCGTGCTCCTTCGGCTTCTTGCGCACGAAGAACGCGGCAATCGGATGACCCTTCAGCCATGACAGCTGTGCAATCGCGCCGGCGAGCGGCACCGCGCCCATTTCGAGTCCGCCGACGAAATCGAGCCTGTCGTCCTTCAGCGCTTCATAGGTGAGCTCGGCGAGCAGCGCCGCGCCTTCGGGATCGAGCATCGTCGGCTTCAGGTTGAAATAGAAATCGCTCTTGCGGCCCGACGCCAACGTGATCTCGCCGCGGCCGAACGAACGCTTGCGGATGATCTCGGCGAGGCGAGCGCGGGAGGCTGATTTGGACAAAGGCTTTTTCCCTTAGGGGTTCTTTGGGGGCTCTGAGGCGGCCGGCAATCTATCGGCGGTCTCCCGCACATTCCAGCGGGTAAATCCCGCCGTCAACAGTGCCCGCGCCGCCATTTCAGCGCAGCCGTGTGCGGAAAGCGCGGGTTGTGCGGCCGTTCCAATCCTCCTAAAGCAGGCGCCAAACACTCGGCTGGACGCCCGGCCAAACACTTGCACGGGAAGCGGAAATGACCATCGAGCTGCACACCTGGAACACCCCCAATGGCCGCAAGATCTCGGTGGCGTTGGAGGAAATGGGGCTGCCCTACAAGGTGATCCCGGTGAATATCGGCAAGGGCGAGCAGATGGCGCCCGCGTTCCTCGCGATCAGCCCGAACAACAAGATCCCGGCGATCGTCGATCCGGATGGTCCCGGCGGCAAGCCGGTCAGCATCTTCGAGTCCGGCGCGATCCTGCTCTATCTCGGCGAGAAGACCGGCAAGTTCCTGCCGAAACCGCTGGCCGAGCGGATTCCGGTCTATGAGTGGCTGATGTGGCAGATGGGCGGTTTCGGCCCGATGCCGGGTCAGGTGCACCATTTCATCGCGCTGGAGAACGAGCAGGACCGCGCCTATGGCCTGAAGCGCTACATGGCCGAGACGCGGCGGCTCTACGGCGTGCTGGACCGCCGGCTGGATGGCCGCGATTTCGTCGCCGGCGATCTCTCGGTCGCCGATTTCGCCATCCTCGGCTGGGCCTGGCGCCACCCGCGCCACAAGGTCGATCTCGCCGACTTCCCCAACGTCAAGCGCTGGTACGAGACGCTGATGGCCCGCCCGGCGACGAAGCGGGGTATGGAGGCGAAGCTGGATTGAAGACCGCTGAATCGTAGGATGGGATTGTCAGTCGGGCAATCGTACAGCCGTCTCTCTCGTCATTCCGGGGCTCGCCGTAGGCGAGAACCCGGAATCCATTCATCCAAACGTTATGTGGCTTGATGGATTCCGGGCTCGTGCTTCGCACGCCCCGGAATGACGATGGAAAGCCCTAGAATGGGTAGAGCGAAGCGGAACCCATCATCTCAACGCTCGGCACGAAGTTGATGGGTTTCGCTGCGCTCTACCCATGCTACGCGCCGCGCCGCTACGCCCGCCGCGCCTCGAGCGCCATCTTCATCGCGAGCCCCGCGAGCACCGTGCCCATCAGCCAGCGCTGCACCACGAGCCAGGTCGGGCGGGTGCCGAGAAACACCGCGATCGAGCCGGCGGCGAGTGCGATCATCGCGTTGACGCTGACGCTGATCACGATCTGGATCGAGCCGAGTGCGAGCGACTGCGACAGCACGCTGCCGCCGGCGGGATCGATGAACTGCGGCAGCAGCGCCAGATAGAGCATCGCGATCTTCGGGTTCAGCAGATTGGTGAGAAAGCCCATTGCGAACAATTTGCGCGGGCCGTCGACCTTCAGCGCCTTGACCTGGAACGGCGAGCGGCCGCCGGGCCTCACGGCCTGCCACGCCAGCCAGAGCAGGTAGCCCGCGCCGGCAAAGCGCAGCGCGTCATAGGCGTAGGGAATTGCAAACAGCAGTGCGGTAATGCCGAACGCCGCGCACAGCATGTAGAACACGAAGCCGAGCGCGACGCCGCCGAGCGAGACGATGCCGGCCGCCGGCCCCTGCGCGATCGAGCGCGAGATCAGATACATCATGTTCGGCCCGGGTGTCAGCACCATGCCGAGGCAGACGAGCGCAAAGCCGAGCAGGGCGGATGTGTGGGGCATGATGGGTCTCGCGAGGGGATACACGCACTTCTAGCGTGTCATCCGCCGCGCGGCCATGCTGGAATTGCTCTCGGAGCAATGTGGTTCGGCAAGCGGGAGAGGCAAAGCGCTCCTCAATGCGCCTCGTCCCAGTTGTTCGCGGCGCGGGCGTCGACCTGCAGCGGCAGCGACAGGATCACGGCGGGGAACGGCGCGTCCTGCATCACCTTCTGCACCACCGGCAGCGTCGCCGCGACCTCGTTGTCGGGTACCTCGAAGATCAGTTCGTCGTGCACCTGCAGCAGCATCTGCGCCGAGAGCTTCTTCTCGGCGAGTGCGTCCTCGACCCGGATCATGGCGCGGCGGATGATGTCGGCCGCGGTGCCCTGCAAGCGCGCGTTGATCGAGGCGCGTTCGTTGAAGGCGCGCACCGAGGCGTTGGACGCCTTGATGTCGGGGTAGTAGCACTTGCGGCCGAACAGCGTCGTCACATAGCCGTTGCGGCGGCAGAAGTCCTTGGTCTCGTCCATATAGGCGCGGATGCCCGGGAAGCGCTCGAAATACTTCTTGATGTAGGCTGAGGCTTCCTCGCGCGCGATGCCGAGCTGGTTGGCGAGGCCGAACGCCGAGATGCCGTAGATGATGCCGAAATTGATCGCCTTGGCGCGGCGCCGCACCTCGCTCGGCATGTCCTTGATCGGCACGCCGAACATTTCGGAAGCGGTCATGGCGTGAATGTCGAGCCCGTCGCGGAATGCCTGGCGCAGCACCGGCACGTCGGCGATCTCGGCGAGCAGTCGCAGCTCGATCTGGGAGTAGTCGGCCGACACCAGCTTGTGGCCTGGTGTCGCGATGAAGGCGCGGCGAATCTTGCGGCCGTCCTCGGTTCGCACCGGGATGTTCTGCAGGTTCGGTTCGTTCGACGACAGCCGGCCTGTGGTCGTCGCCGCCAGCGCGTAGGTCGTGTGCACGCGATGGGTTTGCGGGTTGACATAGTTCGGCAGCGCGTCGGTGTAGGTCGATTTCAGCTTCGAGACCTGGCGCCACTCGAGGATCTTCTTCGGGAAGTCGTGGCCCTGTTCGGCGAGATCGTCGAGCACCTGCGCGGTGGTCGACCAGGCGCCGGTCTTGGTCTTGGTGCCGCCGGGCAATCCCATCTTGCCGAAGATGATGTCGCCGATCTGCTTCGGGCTGCCGACATTGACCGGCTCGCCGGCGATGTCCTGGATCTCGGCCTCGACGCGGGCCGCGGTCTGGGCGAAATCGCCCGATAGCCGCGACAGCACCTGGCGGTCGATCGAGATGCCGCGACGCTCCATCCGCGCCAGCACCGACACCAGCGGCCGTTCCAGCGTCTCGTAGACCGTCGTCATCCGTTCGGCGACGAGGCGCGGCTTCAGCACGCGCCATAGCCGCAGGATCAGGTCGGCGCTCTCGGCGGCATATTCGGTCGCCTTGTCGATCGTGACCTGATCGAAGGTCAGCTTGCCCTTGCCGCTGCCGACGAGGCCGCCATAGCTGACGACGGCATGCCCGAACCAGCGCTCGGCGAGCGCCTCCAGCGCATGCGAGCCGCGGCCGGCATCGAGCGCGTAGGACATCAGCTGGGCGTCATCGATGTTGCGCAGCGTGACGCCGTGCTGCGCCAAGGTCACCGAGGTGAACTTGACGTTGAAGCCGACCTTCTGGATGCCGGCGGACTCCAGCAGCGGCCTCAAGGCCTTCAGCGCATCGGCAGTCTTGATCTGGCCGGGCGCGAGCCCCGCATCAAACAGCCCGGCGCCGCCACCGGCCTGCCGGTGGCTGAGCGGGATGTAGCAGGCATCGTTCGGCGCTACCGCTAGTGCCAGTCCCGACAACTCGGCCTGCATCGGATCGATCGATTCCGACATCGCCTCGATCGCGATGTAGCCGGTGTCGTGCGCACGCGCGACAAAGGCGTTGAGCTGGTCGAGGCTGCCGATCGCCTGGTAGGCCTTGCGATCGAAGCCGGTCTTGCGGATCGTTTCGCCGCGGGCCTCGGCCAGCGTTGCCGGCGTGCCCTTCAGGCTGGAGTTCTTGTCGTCGCGTGCGCCGGTCGGCTTGGCGCGCTCCCTCGTTGGCGAACCTGCCGGTGCGGCGGTTGACGGTGCGTCTCCCGGCGCGGGCGTCACATCCGACGGCGGCAGCGGCGAGAACACGCTGGCGCCGCTCTTGTTGCCGGGATCGGCATCGACATTGGCAGGGTCGATCTGCGCATAGTCGGCGACGCGGCGGGTGAGGGTGGAGAACTCCATCGCCTTGAGGAAGGCGACCAGCCGGCGCGAGTCGGGCTCGTGCACCGCGAGGTCGTCGAGCGGCACCTCGAGATCGACCTTGTCGTCGAGCAGCACGAGCTGGCGCGAGATGCGCGCCTTCTCGGCGTTCTCGAGCAGCGCCTCGCGCCGCTTCGGCTGCTTGATCTCGCCGGCGCGGAACAGCAGCTGATCGAGATCGCCATACTCGATGATCAGCTGGGCGGCAGTCTTGATGCCGATGCCGGGTACGCCCGGCACGTTGTCGGTGGAATCGCCGGCCAGCGCCTGCACCTCGACCACCTTTTCGGGCGGCACGCCGAATTTCTCGATCACCTCATCGCGGCCGATGCGGCGATCCTTCATCGTGTCGTACATCACGACCTTGTCGTTGACGAGCTGCATCAGATCCTTGTCCGATGACACGATCGTCGTGGTCGCGCCGCGCTCGGTGGCCAGCCGCGCATAGGTCGCGATCAGATCGTCGGCCTCGAAGCCGGCCTGCTCGAGGCAGGGCAGCTCGAAGGCGCGCACCGCCTCGCGGATCAGGGCGAATTGCGGGATCAAATCGTCGGGCGCCGGCGGCCGGTGCGCCTTGTAGTCGGGATAGAGCTTGTTGCGGAACGTGATCTCCGATTTGTCGAACACGATCGCCAGATGCGTCGGCCGGTTGTCCTCCGGCATGTCGCGCAACAGCTTCCACAGCATGTTGCAGAAGCCGAGCACGGCATTGACCTGCAGCCCGTCGGACTTGCGGTTCAGCGGCGGCAGCGCGTGATAGGCGCGGAAGATGTAGCCCGAACCATCGACCAGGAAGACGTGGTCGCCCTCAGCCGCAGCCTTGGCGGCGACGGGGTTGGCTGCGGTCTTCGGGGTTGGCTTGGCGGGGTCTTTGGAGGCTGTTTTCGGCATGGCCGAAACTTAGGGATTTTTGCGCGGATTGACAGCCTTACATGTGTGGATTCCGGGTGTGCCGCACAGCCAAATCGATCAATTCGAGGATGATGTACAGGCGTGGTCCCGTCATCCTAAGGTGCGAGCGCAGCGAGCCTCGAAGGATGAACGGCCCCACCGGTGGCCGTCGACCCTTCGAGACGCGCGCAAGAGCGCGCTCCTCAGGGTGACGGGGCAGCTGCGGAATAGGCTAAGCCTTGTCGCCGGTCGGCGAGAACAGATAGCCGCCGCCGCGGATGGTCCGGATCACCGACGGCTTGGTCGGGTCGAATTCGATCTTGCGGCGGATGCGCATGATACGCAGGTCGACGGCGCGGTCGAAGGCTTCCGCGTCGCGGGCATTGGCCAGTTCCAGCAGCCGCTCGCGCGACAGCACGCGCTTCGGGTTGGCGGCGAACACCTTGAGCAGGCCGAATTCGGAGGCCGTCAGCGGATGCTCATTGCCCTCGTCGTCGCGCAGCGCCTGGGCCTCGAGATCGAGCCATTTGGTGCCGAACCGCACCAGCTGCTCCTTTTCGGCCTTCGCGCTCGCCGGTTCCGGCGCAGCCGATTTCGCCGGCCCGCTCCGCCGCAGCACCGAGCGGATGCGCGCCATCAGCTCGCGCAGTTCGCAGGGCTTGGCCACGTAATCGTCGGCGCCGAGCTCGAGCCCGACCACCCGATCGATCGGGCTGGCAGTAGCTGTCAGCATGATGACGGGGACGTTGATCTTGCTCTTGAGGTCGCGAATGATCGAGAGCCCGTCTTCCTCGGGCATGTTGAGGTCCAGCACCACGAGATCGGGCGTGCTGCTCTCGATCTCCTTGCGCAGGCTCTTGCCGCCATCGCACAGCGTCACGCCGAAGCCGTGCATCTTGAGGTAATCGCCGACCATCTCGCGGGCCGGCGCCTCATCGTCGACGATGAAGATATGCGGGTTCTGGTTCATGATGTCTCTGTCGCCGGCAGTGTAACCGTAAAGGTCGACCCCTGTCCGGGGCCCGGGCTCTGTGCGGTCACATGGCCGCCATGCATGTCGATGATGCGCTTGACGATGGAAAGGCCGAGGCCGGTCGAGCTTTCGCCCGCGGTCGGCTTGGCCGACAGCCGCTGGAACCGGCCGAACAGCCGGCCGAGATCCTCGGGGCTGAGGCCGGGGCCCTGGTCGGCGATCCGGATCACCGTGTCGTTGCCCTCGTGGCTGACCGTGACCGTGATCTTGCCGCCGATCGGCGAGTACTTGATGGCGTTGCTGACCAAATTGTCGATCGCCTCGCGGATCCGGTCGCCATCGCACATCGTGACGAAGTGCTGCGGACCCGAGACCGAGATGCTCTGCTGCTTGTTGACGGCCGAGGGCAAGTTGGCCTCGGTGACCTCGTTGACGAGGGCCGCGATGTCGACCGGCTCGCGGCGGATGGTGATGTCGAAGGCGTCGGCCATCGCATCCGAGATCAGGTGGTCGACCATCGAGGTCAGCCGCTTGGTGGCGTCCCTGATGTGCTCGACCTGGGCGGTGACGTTCTCCTTCGGCGAGCCGGCGCCGATCAATTCGGTCAGCATCTCGGTGCGGCCGAGGATCACGCCGAGCGGATTCTTCAGATCGTGGGCGACAGTGCCGAGGATTTCGTTCTTGAAGCCGTTGGCGCGCTGCAGCCGCAGCCATTGCGCCGACAGCCGCCGGTTGGCCTGACTCAGCGCGCGGGTGCGCTGCGCGACGCGGTCCTCGAGCTGGGTGTTGGCCTCGTGCAACTGCTGGTACAGGATCACGTTGTCGAACGCGATCGACAGCCGGCTGGAGAAGATCTCGACCAGCGCCCGGTCGGTATCGGAGAGCTGGCGTTCGGCCTGCAACAGCACCACGACCTCGCGGCCGCTGCCGGTGCGCGAATAGAGCACGCTGCGATGGTCGGCGAACTCGTTCTTGCGGCGCTGGAAGGCTTCCTCCACCATGTGCCGGAGATCGGCATCGAGCGCCCTCGACGAGGTGGTGCCGATGAAGCGGCTGTAGCAGCCCGAGCAGGCCAGCACCGAGAAATCACACGCGGCTGCGTTGCCATCGTCGCGCAGCACCAGGATCCCTGCGCAATCGACATTGAGCAGCGAGGCGAGTTGCGTCAGCACGCCCTCGGCCAGCCGCTGCATCGACTTGAAGTCGTACAGCGTCGAGGCCGCGTCGATGATGATCTCGAGCCCGCGCCTTGTCTGCACCATGCGCTCGAGCTGCTGGTAGCTGCGCAGCGCGGCCGTCAGCGAGGTGAACAGCTTGTCGGCGGTGAGCTCGGTCTTCGCCTTGTAGTCGTTGATGTCGTATTGCACGATGACGCGCCGCTCCGGCGCCTGGCCGGGCTGGCCGGTGCGCAGGATGATGCGGACGGTCTCGTTCTTGATCTCGTTGCGGATGTATTCGACGAGCTCGAGGCCGGCGACGTCGGTCTCCATGATGACGTCGAGCAGCACGGCCGCGATGTCGGGGTTGTCCCGCATCAGCGTGCGGCCTTCGGCCGCAGAGTAGGCCGACAGGATCTCCAGCGTCGCGCCGTTCAGATTGTAATCGCTGAGCGCAAAACGGGTGCCTTCGTGGACGGCGTGATCGTCGTCGATCACGGCGATCTTCCATTTCCGTACCGGCGAGTCCTCCGGGGGGCTCTCGGTGTCGTCGATCAGTTGGAGGACATCGTCCTGTTCGGCCATTGACTGGTTCCGTCGGCTGCTGCGTCAGTGATCGTGGGCTCGCCCATGTCAGCCCCCTTGGCGATCCTGGGCATGATAATGCGAAAAGTGGTGCCTTGTCCTACCCTTGACTCCAGCATCATGCGTCCGCCGAGCTGCTGGGTGACGAGGTTATAGACGATATGGAGGCCGAGGCCCGTACCACCTTCGTTGCGTCGCGTCGTAAAGAACGGGTCGAACGCCTGTCGCTGCACGTCCGGCGTCATGCCAGCCCCGTCGTCTGCGAAGATGATCTCGACATCATCAGCGCCACGGCCGCGCGCCGAGATCGTGATGTTGCCGGAGCGGCCGTTGGCGAAGGCATGATTGACGGCGTTGAGGAAAAGATTGGTTAAGATCTGGCCATAGGCGCCGGGATAGCCGTCGATCAGGAGCCCATCGGGCACATCGACGGACAGCGCGATCGCGGCCTTCTTCAGCACCGGCCGCAGGCTCGCCACGATCTGGTCGGTCGCCTCGCTCAAGGCGAACTGGCGGCGTTCGGCGTGCGAGCGATCGACGGCGACCTGCTTGAACGACTGGATCAGTTCGCCGGCGCGTTGCAGATTCGAGACCAGTTGCTGCGATGCGTCACGCGAGGCGCGCACGAATTCGTCGAGCTTGGAGCGGCGCAGCGGCTCGGTCTTCAGGTCGTTCTCGAACATCTCGCTGCGGCGGGCAAAGCTCGAGGCGACCGTCAGGCTGATGCCGATCGGATTGTTGACCTCATGGGCGACGCCGGCAACGAGGCCGCCGAGCGCGGCGAGGCGTTCGGCATCGATCAGGTTCTGCTGGGCGGCGTTGAGCTCGAGCAGCGCGCTCTCGGCCTTCTCCTTGGCGCTGCGCAGCTCGTCCTCGGTCTTGCGCTTGGCGATCGCGTTTTCGCGGAAGACCTCGACCGCACGCGCCATGGCGCCGACCTCGTCCTTGGCCAAGGTGCCCTGCACCGGCCGGTCGAGGTCGCCCGAGGTGATGGTGCGCATCGCGGCCATGATCTGCGCCAGCGGCAGCCGGATCGACAATGCGATCATGACGCCGGCCGACATGATGACGCCGAGGAAGATCACGGCGATCGACAGCACCCGGCGCGAGATCGACCTCAGCGTCCTGTCGAAGGTCTCCTGCGCCTTCTGCTCGCGCTGGCGCATCTTCACCGAGAGATCGTCGATCGCGCCGATCGCGTCGGCCTGGCTGGCGTCGATCGAGTTGCGCAACAGATCGGTGCGGTTGGTGAGCTGTTCGCTGAGCTTGCCTAATCCGTCGCGCAGCTCGGCGGTCTTGACCTTGAGCCGCGCCAGCGCCATGCGCTGCAGATCGTTCTCGGCCAGATCGGTCATGACGGGAATCGTCTTCTCGATCGTATCGATGTTGCGGCGGGCTTCCTCGGCCGACGAGGAGGCAAGCGAGAGATAGTAGGCGTTGGCGGCGACCAGCAACGAGGTGAAGGCTTCGCGCGACTTGCCGAGCGCGGGCCAGATCAGTGCGTCGCGATGGCCGGTGGCGCCCTCGATGATCGAATAGAGCCCGGCCATGTCCTTGGTCGGCGTCAGCACCTCTTCGTCATAGGTCTTGGAGATCGTGGTCTGCACGGTGCGCAATTCACCGAAGCCGTCGAGGAATCGGCTGGTGACGCGCTCCAGCTGCTCGACCGAGCCCGACAGCATCGGGTCGGTCGAGGCCCGGTTGGTCAGCGTGCCGAGCACGGCCTCGCGCAGCAGCAGGATTTCCGCAAACAGGTCCGGGCTCGGCTGGTTGATGTAGCGATGGATCAGGTTCTGCAGACGGCTGGTCTCGCTTTCGAGCTTGGCCAGGATCTTGTCGGATTCGCGGACCTGGCGGACATCCTCCCAGGCCGAGCCGAGCACCTTCGAGCCGTTCCAGATCAGCACCGCCAGCACGATCACGACGGCGGAGTTGAGCAGCGCGATCGAAAGAATGCGCCAGCGGATCGGCACCGCACGCAGCAACTGGACGATGCGGAAACGGCCCTGCGGCCCAAAGGCCGCCCGCCGTCGCATCGTCCCGTCCTGTTTGGGCGCGTCCAAGATCCGGTCACTCCATGTTGCGGATGCGTTCGATCAGCGCTCCTATCGCCGGATCGCGCTCCGCCTTGGCATAGATGCCGGCCATCGCCGCCTCGAACGGCTTGCGGTCGAAATCGGTCACGACCTTGACGCCGGCCTGCTCGGCCTGCTTGCGCGAGCGCTCCTCGAGCTCCCGCCACTTCTCGCGCATGTAAAGGCTGGAGCGCTGCGCGGCTTCGCGGAAGATGGTCTGCTCATCCGGCGTGAGGCTGGCCCAGGCTTTGCGCGACATCACCAGCACTTCGGGGCTCACGGTGTGCTGGGTCAAGGTGTAGTAGCCGGCGTATTTGTAGTGGCCGGTGGTGACGAAGGACGGCCAGTTGTTCTCCGCGCCATCGATCAGCCGGTTGGCGAGCCCGGTCAGCACCTGGCCGTAGGCCATCTGGATCGGCTGCGCACCGAGCGCGCGGATCATGTCCGACATCTGTTCGGATTGCTGCACGCGCAACCGCAGCCCCTTGAGGTCGTCGAGCGAACGCACCGGGCGGACGCTGTTATAGATCGAGCGGGCGCCGGAATCGTAGAAGGTCAGTCCGACGAAGCCGTGGGCCTCGAGACTGTTCAGGATCTCGTTGCCGATCGGTCCATCCAGCACATGCTGCAGGTGCTCAAGGGATCGAAACAGGAACGGCATCGCCAGCACATTCACGGAAGGCACCATGGTTCCGATCAGCGCGACATTGGTCCGGTTCAGATCGATGGCGCCGGCCCGGGTCTGCTCCAGCGTCTCCTTTTCCTCGCCGAGCTGGCGGGAGTGGAAGACCACGATGCGGTGCCGGCCGCCGGTGCGTTCGGCGATCAGGCGGTCCATGTAATTCAGCGCCTGGACCGTCGGATAGTCTTCATTCTGGGTATCGGCGGTGCGGAATTCGCGCGCAAAGGCACTCGCCGAGACCGCTGTGCATAACAGCGCGACGGCAAGCGTTATTGTCCGCGAAAGGCCGGCGCGGCGATACACAGGCTACAATTCCCCTTGTGATTTGAGTCCGGGGCGGGAGGAAAAGGTTCAACGCTTTTAGCAGAATGGCGGTGGTTCGCCCATCTGCCAAACGTTAAAACCGCGCTGCAACCTGCGGTGTCGATTGAATTTGCGGTTGTAGCACCGTATGACCGCGTGTTGGCATCCGGGAACGGCTGGTCGTGAAGTTCGCTTTTAAGCTCGCCTTGAAGCTCCCGCACCTCGTCGTCGCGGCCCTTCTGCTTGTGGCACCGGCACGAGCGGCGACCGAGATCATGTGGTGGCACGCGATGTCGGGCGAGCTCGGCAAGCAGCTCGAGAAGCTCGCCGCCGACTTCAACGCCTCGCAATCCGACTACCGCATCGTGCCCGCCTACAAGGGCAACTACACCGAGACCGTCACCGCGGCGATCTTCGCGTTCCGTTCGCGCAGTCAGCCGGCGATCGTTCAGGTCAACGAGATCGCCACCGCAACCATGATGGCGGCGCGCGGCGCGATCTATCCGGTGTTCGAGCTGATGCGGGATCAATCGGAGGCGTTCGCGCCGTCGGCCTATCTGCCCGCGGTGGCCGGCTACTATGCCGATGTCGACGGCAACATGCTGTCGTTCCCGTTCAACGCCTCGACGCCGATCCTGTACTACAACAAGGATATGTTCCGCTCCGCCGGGCTCGATCCGAGCGCGCCTCCGAAGACCTGGCCGGAGCTCGGCATCTTGGCCAAGCGGCTGCGCGCCGCCGGTGCGATGTGCGGCGTGACTACCTCATGGCCGTCCTGGATCAATGTCGAAAATTTCTCCGCCTTTCACAACCTGCCGATCGCGACCAAGGCCAACGGCTTTTCCGGGCTCGACGCGCAGCTGATCTTCAACAACCCGCTGGTGGTGCGCCACATCGCGCAGCTCGCGCAGTGGCAGGCCGACAAGACCTTCGACTATAGCGGCCGCGGCCAGACCGCCGAGCCGCGCTTTCAGAAGGGCGAGTGCGCCATCTTCATCGGCTCGTCGGGCACCCGCGCCGACATCAAGGCCAATTCGAAATTCGAGGTCGGCTACGGCATGATGCCGTATGAACCCGACGTGCAGGGCGCGCCGCAGAACTCGATCATCGGCGGTGCAACGCTGTGGGTGTTGCGCGATCGGCCGCGCGCCGAATATGCCGGGGTGGCAAAATTCTTCGCCTATCTGTCGCGGCCCGAGGTGCAGGCCGCCTGGCACCAGAACACCGGCTACCTGCCGATCACCCGCGCCGCATTCGATCTCAGTCGCACGCAGGGATTCTACGAGCGCAATCCCGGTGCCTCGATCTCGATCGAGGAGGTCACGCTGAAGCCGCCGACCGACAATTCCAAGGGCATCCGGCTCGGCTCGTTCATCCTGATCCGCGACGTGATCGAGGAGGAGCTCGAGCAGGTGTTCACCGGCAAGCGTTCGGCGCAGGCCGCGATGGACAACGCCGTCGAACGCGGCAACCGCCTGCTGCGCCAGTTCGAGCGCGCCAATCCGGATCGGTGAGGGGGGCCGTCTGGTCTGCTCAACTGCTTCTCCGTCATCCTGAGGAGGCCGCAATGCGGCCGTCTCGAAGGATGAATCGGCCCCGCTGGTGGCCGTCGATCCTTCGAGGCTCGCTCCGCTCGCACCTCCAGCGACAAAGGCGAAGCCTTTGCGCGGAGATGACGGGGATAAATTATCGAACAACAATGGTAGCCCGGATGGAGCGCAGCGAAATCCGGGACCGGTCTCCGAAGCGGCGCAGAATCCCGGATTGCGCTGCGCTCCATCCGGGCTACAAATCCAGCTCTCCTAGTTGCGTTTGAAAATGCCACTTCCACCCATCACCGACTACGAAACCTACCGCGCCTGGCGCGGCGACACGTCGCGCTGGTTGCCCGTCGCGCGCGACATTGCCGATGGCCACGGGCTGTCCTGTGGCGCGCCGCATGTGTTCTCGACCGGCACCAACCTCGTGGTCGGGCTCGACGGTGAGCTGATCGTGAAGCTGTTCCCGCCGTTTCTGCG
This sequence comes from Bradyrhizobium altum, assembly GCF_020889705.1. Taxonomy (GTDB): domain Bacteria; phylum Pseudomonadota; class Alphaproteobacteria; order Rhizobiales; family Xanthobacteraceae; genus Bradyrhizobium; species Bradyrhizobium altum. The sequence continues at coordinate 23,495 of NZ_JACMYP010000077.1, forward strand.
CCCGCAATTCGTGTCCGAACGCGGCGCGCTTGCACAGTTGCGCGGACGGCTCGGCATTCCGATCCCCGATCTTGTCGCGGAGGGCGAGCGCGACGGCTGGCCCTATCTTGTCATCACCCGCCTGTCCGGCACCGTCGGCTCGGAGGTGTGGCCATCGCTGCCGGAAGCCGAACGCGAGCGCGTGCTCGCCGAGATCGGCGCCGCGATTGCCGAGGTGCAGCGCGTGCCGCCCGGCAGCCTGCTGGCGATCGAGCCGCCCTGGGAGGCCTTCATGCGCGGCCAGATCGCGCGGTGCCGGGCGCGGCACGAACGGCTCGGCCTGCCGGCGAAATTCCTCACCTCGCTCGACGATCTCCTGCGTGCCGCCGCCGAATTGATCCCGATGCGCGCGCAGCCGGTGATCCTGACCGGCGAGTACATTCCGGAGAATTTTCTGCTCGGCCGCCGGGCCGACGGCTGGCACGTCGCCGGCCTGTTCGACTTCGGCGACGTCCGGACCGGATGGGGCGAGTACGACCTGCTCGGTCCCAGCGCCTTCATGGCCGCCGGCCATCCGCGCCGGGTGCGCAGCCTGTTCGACGGCTTCGGCATCCCGCGCAGCGAGGTGACGTTCACGCTGAAGCGGCGGTTGATGGCGCTCTTGATGCTGCACTCGGCCAGCGATCCGCTCCGGCACATCTGCATCGCGGGCTGGCCCGATCAGGTCGACGACTTCGTGCAGTTGCAGGAGTTGGTCTGGCCCGACTAGCTGTCTGGATGCGATACCGACCGCCGGCCAGAAAGCGAGCAGCATCTAATGCCTGCTCATCTATTGAGCAGTCGGCCTTCCTTTGTATGCAATCCACGCCGCGTTGACCGGCGTCAGAACAAGCTGCCTTCGACGATTTCTCCCATATCATCAGCGTGTTAGCGCATCATAAGATTTCGTTAAGGGTTGGCACAATCCTTGCGATCTGAGTTCCAAGGCCGTTCTCAAGGGCGTTGGAGCACCACATGAAGCGTCGCGATTTCCTCAAATCGGTGTCTGGAGTGGCAGCGGGGGCGCTGGCGCCGACCGCGCCCGCGATCTGGTCGCCGGCCAAGGCCGACGCGCGCTCCGAGACGCTGCTGATCGTCTCCGAAGGCGGTCCCAATAATCTCGATATCCACGGCGTCGGCACCAACGTGCCCGGCTACGAGGTGTCGTGGAATTGCTACGACCGGCTGATCAGCCACGAGATGAAGAGCGGTCCGGGCGGCGTGCCCTATTACGACCGCGACAAGTTCAAGCCCGAGCTCGCCGAGGACATCAACGTCGGCGACATGTCGGCCACCTTCAAGCTGCGCAAGAACGCCAAATTCCACGACGGCACGCCGGTGACGGCGAAGGACGTCAAATGGTCGCTCGACCGTGCCGTCAGCGTCGGCGGCTTCCCGACCTTCCAGATGAGCGCGGGCTCGCTGACCAAGCCCGAGCAGTTCGTCATGGTCGACGACCATACGGTGCGTGTCGACTTCCTGAAGAAGGACAGACTGACGATCCCTGATCTCGCTGTCATCGTGCCCTGTGTCGTCAACTCCGAGTTCGTGAAGAAGAACGCCAGCGAGAAGGATCCGTGGGGTCTCGAATTCACCAAGCAGCAGACCGCGGGCTCCGGCGCCTACAAGGTGACCAAATGGACCGCCGGCACCGAAGTGATCATGGAGCGCAACGACGACTGGGTCTGCGGTCCGATGCCGAAGATCAAGCGCGTGATCTGGCGCATGGTGCCGCAGGCCGGCAACCGCCGGGCGCTGCTCGAACGCGGCGATGCCGATATCTCCTACGAGCTGCCGTTCAAGGACTTCCAGGAGATGAAGACGAACGGCAAGCTCAACGTGGTCTCGCTGCCGTTCTCCAACGGCATCCAGTACATCGGCATGAACGTGACCAAGCCGCCATTCGACAATCCCAAGGTGCGGCAGGCGATGGCCTACGCGATGCCGTATCAGAAGATCATGGATGCGGTGCTGTTCGGCCTCGCCAACCCGATGTTCGGCGCGCCAAAGGACAAGCCGACCGAGGTCGCCTGGCCGCAGCCGACCAAATATGTCACCGACATGGAAAAGGCCAAGGCGCTGCTCACTGAAGCCGGCTACGCCAACGGCTTCGAGACCACGATCTCGTTCGACCTGAACTTCGCAGGCGTCAACGAGCCGCTCTGCGTGCTGGTGCAGGAGAGCCTCGCGCAGCTCGGCATCAAGACCACCATCAACAAGGTGCCCGGCGCCAACTGGCGTACCGAGCTCACCAAGAAGGAAATGCCGCTGTTCACCAACGTGTTCTCGGGCTGGCTCGATTACCCCGAGTACTTCTTCTACTGGTGCTATCACGGCAACAATTCGATCTTCAACACGATGAGCTACAAGTCGCCGGAGATGGACAAGCTCATCGACGGCGCCCGCATCGCGGCCGCCAACGGCGACACCGCGGCCTACGACGCCGACGTCAAGGGTTTTGTCGATCTCGCCTTCGCCGACATCCCGCGCATCCCGCTGTATCAGCCCTTCGTCAACGTCGCGATGCAGAAGAACATCTCGGGCTACCAATACTGGTTCCACCGCCGCCTCGACTACCGCGCGATGGCGAAGGGGTGAGACGCTGATGCTGACCCTGATCGGCAAGCGGTTGCTATTCGCGATCCCGTCGCTGATCGGGGTCGTGATCGTGACGTTCCTGCTGACACGCGCGCTGCCCGGCGATCCCGCGGCGTATTTCGCAGGGCCGGCGGCGACGAAGGAGGCGGTCGACCAGATCAGGAAGAAGCTCGGCTTCGACAAGCCGCTGATCGAGCAGTTCGTCCGCTACACCAACGATCTCGCCCACGGCGATCTCGGCACCTCGCTCACGACGGGGCAGCCGGTGGCCGCCGAGCTGCGCAACCGCCTGCCGGCATCGGCCGAGCTCACGCTGCTCGGCCTCGTGGTCTCGATCGTGATCGCTATACCGCTCGGCGTGCTGGCGGCGACGCGGCCGGGCTCCTGGATCGATCATCTCTGCCGCGTCACCACGACGGCGGGGGTGTCGCTGCCGGTGTTCTTCACCGGCCTCGTGCTGGTCTACGTGTTCTATTTCCGGCTCGGCTGGTCGCCGGCGCCGCTCGGCCGGCTCGACGTGTTCTATAGCGCACCGCCGACCGTCACGGGCTTCTACCTCATCGATGCGTTGATCGCGCGGGACTTCGAGGCGTTCCGCTCGGCGTTCAGCCAGCTGATCCTGCCGGCGGTGACGCTCGCGATCTTCTCGCTGGCGCCGATCGCGCGCATGACGCGCGCCTCGATGCTGGCGGTGCTGGCGTCCGATTTCGTTCGCACCGCGCGCGCCAGCGGCCTGTCGCCCGGCAAGGTGATCGTGACCTACGCCTTCCGCAACGCCATGCTGCCGGTCATCACCACGCTCAGCATGGTGTTCTCCTTCCTGCTCGGGGCCAATGTGCTGGTGGAGAAGGTGTTCGCCTGGCCAGGCATCGGGTCCTACGCGGTCGAGGCGCTGATCGCGTCCGACTTCGCGCCGGTGCAGGGCTTCGTGCTGACCATGGCGGTCATGTACGTGCTGCTCAATCTTCTGATCGACATCCTCTATGGCGTGATCGATCCGCGCGTCAGGCTGGAAGGCTAGGGAGGGGCGCATGAGCAGCGTTGCACCGACCGTCGAACCCGCAGGTCCCGCCCGCACCTCCGGGCTTGCCGCAGTCTTCGAGCAGACCCGCTATGTGCTGGGCGAGAACAAGGTCACTGGCTTTGCCTTCGCGCTGCTGGTCGTGATCATGTTTGCCGCGCTGTTCGGGCCTTATGTGGTGCCTTATGATCCACTCGCTTCGGACACCGCGGCTGCATTGAAGCCGCCGTCCGCCGCGCACTGGTTCGGCACCGATCAGCTCGGCCGCGACATCTTCAGCCGCGTCATCGTTGCAACCAGGCTCGACACCTTCATCGCGGTCGCCTCCGTCGTGCTGGTGTTCCTGATGGGCGGGCTGGCCGGCATCGCCGCCGGCTATTTCGGTGGCTGGACCGATCGCATCGTGGGCCGCATCGCCGACACCATCATGGCGTTTCCGCTGTTCGTGCTGGCGATGGGCATCGTCGCGGCGCTCGGCAACACCGTGCAGAACATCATCATTGCGACCGCGATCGTGAACTTTCCGCTCTATGCCCGCGTCGCACGCGCCGAAGCAAACGTCCGCCGCAACGCCGGTTTCGTGCAGGCGGCGCGGCTCTCCGGCAATGGCGAGTACCGCATCCTGCTCGGGCACATCCTGCCCAACATCATGCCGATCATGATCGTGCAGATGTCGCTGACCATGGGCTATGCGATCCTCAACGCCGCGGGACTCTCGTTCATCGGCCTCGGCGTTCGGCCGCCGACCGCGGAATGGGGCATCATGGTTGCCGAGGGCGCCGGCTTCATGGTGTCGGGCGAATGGTGGATCGCGCTGTTCCCGGGCCTTGCGCTGATGATCGCGGTGTTCTGCTTCAACCTGCTCGGCGACGGCCTGCGCGACATCGTCGACCCGCAGCGGAGGACCTGATGACTGTCTCGGCACGGTGTCGGGCTACCCCTCCGCTACTTTGCATGGGGTTGTTTTGCCGATTTTTGGATGACGCATTGCTTGGGGGGCGGCGCACATGACCGCCCAGCCCCTGCTCGACGTCAGCGACCTCACCGTCGAGTTCACGACCCGTCGCGGCATCGTCAAGGCGGTGCAGCACGTCAACATCTCCGTCGGCAAGGGTGAGACCGTCGGCATCGTCGGCGAGTCCGGCTCCGGCAAGTCGGTGACATCCTATGCGGTGATGCGGATCCTGGATCGCGCCGGCCGGATCGCCGAAGGCTCGGTGATGTTTTCCGGCATCGACGTCAAGGCGGCGACCGAAAGCCAGATGCGTGATCTGCGCGGCCGCGAAGTCTCGATGATCTTCCAGAATCCGCGCGCGGCGCTCAATCCGATCCGCAAGGTCGGGCACCAGATCGAGGACGTGCTGCGCCAGCATGTGCAGCAGGCACAGGTCACCGATCGCGGCGAGACGGCGATCGAGGCGCTGGAGCAGGTCAAGATCGCGCGTCCGCGCGAGCGCTATCACGCCTATCCGTTCGAACTGTCCGGCGGCATGTGCCAGCGCGTCGTCATCGCGCTTGCGCTGGCCTGCAACCCGCAGCTTCTGATCGCGGACGAGCCGACCACCGGCCTCGACGTCACCACCCAGAAGGCGGTGATGGACCTGATCGTGGAGCTGACCCGGCGCCGGGCGATGTCGACGATCCTGATTACGCACGATCTCGGCCTCGCCGCCGCCTATTGCGACCGCGTCGTGGTGATGGAGAAGGGCCGCGTGGTCGAAACCGCAAAGTCGGCCGACATCTTCGCCGCGCCCCAGCACGACTATACGAAGAAGCTGATGCGCGCGACGCCGCGGATCGGGGTGTCACTGCGGGATCTGTTGCCCGAGGAGGAGGCGCTTTCTTCCGCCTCGCCCCGCGCGCGGGGAGAGGCCGACGTGCGAAGCGCGGCGGGTGAGGGGGACTCTCCGCATACCGTGCTCGCGGATACAGCCCCTCACCCCAACCCTCTAAGAGCGAGCGAGCAGACGCAACCCCTCCTGCTCGTCGAGAAACTCGTGAAAGAATATCCCCGCCAGGGTGCGGGCTCGGTGCTCACGAGACTGTTCGGCCGCAAGCCGCCGGTCGAGGAGGAGATCTTCCGCGCGGTCGACGGCATCAGTTTCTCGATCGACCATGGCGAGAGCGTCGGGCTGGTCGGCGAATCCGGCTGCGGCAAGTCGACGACGTCGATGATGGTGATGCGGCTGCTCGACCAGACCTCCGGCCGCATCGTTTTCGATGGCGAGGACGTCGGCGGCATCATGCCGCAATCCTTCGCGCGGCTGCCGCGACGCAGCCAGATCCAGATGGTGTTCCAGGATCCGACCGACAGCCTCAACCCGCGCTTCACCGCCGCGCGCGCGATCGCGGACCCGATCATGCAGCTCGGCGACATCAGGGGGCGTGATGCACTCCGCGACCGCTGCGAGGAGCTGGCACGGCTGGTCGGCTTGCCGGTCAATCTCCTGGATCGCTTTCCGCACCAGCTTTCAGGCGGCCAGAAGGCCCGTGTCGGTATCGCGCGTGCGATCGCGCTGCACCCGAAGCTCGTCATCCTCGACGAGCCGACCGCAGCACTCGACGTCTCGGTGCAGGCGGTGGTGCTCAATCTGCTGCAGGACCTCAAGCAATCGATGGGCATGAGCTATCTGTTCGTGTCGCACGATCTCAACGTGGTGCGCCTGCTGTGTGATCGCGTCATCGTGATGCGCAGCGGTCGCATCGTCGAGCAGGGCACATCCGAACACGTCTTGGGCAATCCGCAGGATGCCTATACAAGGGAGCTGCTCACGGCGATCCCGCATCCGCCGTTGCCGGTGGCCTGAAAAAACTTATTGGGAGCGAAATGGACGATCATCTCGACGATTACATGAGCGCCGTCACCGGGACGATGGCGTTGCCGCTGGAAGACGCCTGGCGTCCGGCGGTGCGCGCAAATCTCGAGGTCGCGCTGCGGCTGGCGCGGCTGGTCGACGACTTCCCGCTGCCCGACGACGTCGCCTCGGCCGCCGTCTATTCGACCTGAGATCGCGATGTCGGAGACTCCCACCGCCATGTCGGCCGCCGAAATCGCGCAGGCCGTATCGAGCCGCAAGATCACGGCGCTCGCCGCCACCGAGGCTGCGCTCGCGCGCATCGCGGCGCACGACAAGGTCCTCAACGCCTTCACCGACGTCACCGCAGATCGCGCGCGTGCCAGGGCGAGGGCGGTCGATGCCGCGATCGCGGCGGGCCAACCGGCCGGCCCGCTTGCCGGCGTGCCCTTCGCGGTAAAAAACCTGTTCGACGTGCAGGGCCTCTCGACCCGCGCCGGCTCCAAGATCAATCGCGACCTGCCGCCGTCGCCGCGCGATGCCACGCTGATCGAGCGGATGGAAGCGGCCGGCGCCGTGCTGGTCGGCGCGCTCAACATGGGCGAATACGCCTACGACTTCACCGGCGAGAACGCGCATGACGGCCCCTCGCGTAATCCGCATGATCTGGCGCGGATGGCCGGCGGCTCCTCGGGCGGCTCCGGCAGCGCCGTCGGCGGCGCACTGGTGCCGATCGCGCTCGGCTCCGATACCAACGGCTCGATCCGGGTGCCGTCGTCATTCTGCGGCACATTTGGCCTGAAGCCGACCTATGGCCGGCTTACGCGCGCGCGCTCCTTTCCGTTCGTCGCAAGCTTCGATCATCTCGGTCCGTTTGCGCGCAGCGTGAAAGATCTCGCGCTCGCCTATGACGTCATGCAGGGGCCTGATGCCGACGATCCCGCCTGCATCGTGCGATCGGTCGAGCCGACCGTGCCGTTGCTTGCCAATGATGTCAGCCGGCTGCGCGTTGCGATTGCCGGCGGTTATTTCCAGCAGAATTTGCTGCCGGAGGCCGTCGAAGCGGTCGCGCGTGTGGCAAAGGCGCTCGGCGCCACGCGGACCGTGGAGCTGCCCGAAGCGGCGCGCGCCCGCGCTGCCGCCTTCATCATGACCACCACCGAGGGCGCCGCGCTGCACCTCGATCGGCTGCGCAAGCGGCCCAACGACTTCGATCCGCCGGTGCGCGACCGCCTGATCGCGGGCGCGATGATCCCGGCGGTCTATGTCGACAAGGCGCAGAAATTCCGCCGCTGGTACCGCGCCAAGGTGCTGGAGCTGTTCCAGTCGGTCGACGTGATCCTGGCGCCGGCAACGCCGTGCACGGCGCCGAAGATCGGCCAGGCCACCTTTACGCTCGACGGGGTCGAGCTTCCGGTCCGCCCCAATATCGGGATCCACACCCAGCCGATCTCCTTCATCGGCCTGCCGGTGGCCGCCGTGCCGGTGCCGCTTGAACCGATGCCGATCGGCGTGCAGATCATTGCCGCGCCCTGGCGCGAGGATATCGCGCTGCGGGTCGCCTACGCGCTGGAACAGATGGGTGTCGTCACGGCTCCCGCGCCAAGAGGACTCTAAAATGGAAATCGATCTTCCCGACGTGCTCGCCGAGGTCATCGCGCAGTTCGAGCGTTACGAGAAGGCGCTGGTCTCGAACGATGTCGCCGTGCTCGACGAGCTGTTCCGCAACGACAGCCGGACGCTGCGCTATGGCATCGGCGAGAACCTCTATGGCTACGCCGAGATCGCGGCGTTTCGCGCGGGGCGGCCGGCGGCCGGGCTGATGCGCAAGATCGACCGCACCGTGATCACGACCTATGGCCGCGACACCGCAATCGCCTCGACGCTGTTCTATCGGGACAGCGCACCCGGGCGGGTGGGGCGGCAGATGCAGACATGGATTCGCTTCGCTGAGGGCTGGAGAATCGTCGCCGCCCATGTCAGCGTCATTGATGAACCCAATGGTGTTTGAACAAGGGGGCTCGAAGCAGGGTGATTGAAAGGGCGTTGCAGCCATGAGCCTGGACGATCTTCCGACCCGCGTGCCGCAGCCGCAGGGCACCGAGCCGGAGCCGCTGGTGCGGCGTGTCGATCGCGCGTCGTCGCTGGTCGACAAGACGACCCGCGCCGAAGAACTCCGGCTGCAGCTCGCCGACGAGATCGTGCGCGGCACGCTGCCGCCGGGCGCCGGGCTCGATGAAACCGATCTGGC
>NZ_JACMYP010000078.1 GCF_020889705.1 Bradyrhizobium altum
GCCTTCGCGGACTCGGTCGGTGCCGCCGCCACCGTGATCAACCTGCCTGAGGACGCCAAGGGCACCACGACGCTGGAGAGCAAGACCAACTTCATCGGCGGGGCGAAGGAAGGGACCACGGTGATCGCTACGGCGACCCCGGTCCATCGGGGCCGGCGGACCCAGGTCTGGCAGACCAGGCTGGAGACCGAGGACGGCAAACTGGTCGCGGTCGTCACGCAAACGCAACTGGTACTATGATGGGGCGATGATGTGATTTCTCGATCACATCATTGTTTACTTAAATGAATCTAGACACTTGAATTATATTGTGCGTCGCACAATATAGGAGTTGCTAGGGACTCGACGCCTCCTCGAGGGCTACCAAGAGGAGTTATGAAATGAACTATGATTCCATCCGTCCGACCTCCGCCAAGGGCACCGTGCGGACGTTGAGCCAGCAGGAGGAGCTTCCTCTGCTGCGCGATCACCTGTTGCGACTGGATCGTACCAGCCGCCATGATCGTTTTCATGGCTTCATCGACGACAGCTTCATCCGCCGCTACGCCGAGCGCTGCGCCAACGACGGCACGGTCATTATCGCGTATTTCGAGGATGGCGTGGTCCGCGGCGCGGCCGAACTGCATCCGCCGGAGCAGTCACCGGATGCGCAACCCGAGATCGCCTTCAGCGTGGAGCGGTCGGTGCGGCGCAAGGGCGTCGGCAGCACGTTGTTCCGCAAGCTGATCGCCGAGGCGCATGCCAAGGGCTACGGCAGCCTGCGCATCACCACCGGCGCGCAGAACGACGCGATGCGTGCGCTCGCCACCAAGTTCGGTGCGCAACTGACCTTCCGTCACGGTGAGTCCACGGGCAGCATCGACCTGACCGAACAGCACCAGGGCGAACCCGCACCGGTCGCTGCACCGGTTACGCCGGTCGAGGCCGCACGCGCGATCGTCGACATGAACCGCGCCTACTGGCGAATGGTGATGCAGATGTCCGGCTGGGGCCGGGCCGCCTGAGCCGATAGCGCTTCCAAGCGAAGTGGACACCGGTTCGCGATCAAACGTAAAAAGGGCAATCCGCTCAGCGGATTGCCCTCTTTCTTTGAGTAACCGGATGTTGTTTTTCAGGTGCCGGTGCGCTTGGCGGGCGCGAGACGGCGGACCACGCGGCGCTCGACCACGACCGAGCGCTGTGCGCCCTGTTCGCCGGCGATCACGCGGGTTGCCGTGCCGGTGCGGGCGCTGACGCGCGCGGTCTTCTTCACCTCGGCCAGCACTTCTTCATAGGGCAGCCCCATCAGCGACGACGCGATCTCGGCCTGGGCCTCGACGTCATCGGTGATGCCGATGGCGGCGAAGATTGCCTCCTCCAGCGTCGGCGGGTCGTGCCGCACGCGCCGGGTGCCATACTTGGTATTCCAGTCTCCGCTCATCGCCGCCTCATCTTTGAATCGCGGGAGATACGTAAGGTCCCCAATGTTGCATTGCAATATGAATATGAGATGGCAATCCAGCCATGCAGCTAGAGTCTCTCAATCTTGTGAGCGTCATAAAGTTCGATGGTGGTCGCAGCGGCCGCAAGAGATTGCAGGGAGCGGACGAAATCGCGTGAGGCGGGGACCGCGAAATGCGCCGCCAGCGCGGCGCGGTCCACCCATTGCTCGAAAAACACCAGCCTGAGCGGATTCTCGCAGTCGACCTGGACCGCGTGGGAGATGCAGCCGGGCTCGGTGCGCGAGCGATGGACATGTTCGAGGCTCAACCGCCGCACCTCGTCGAACGAGTCGGGGCGGGCGGTGACGCTGCCGGTGACGACAATCATGATCTCCCCCAGTCCGTTACGGGGCGGCTTCCGCCCCTGACGCATTGATCGGTTGCTGCGGCCAGCGCTTCAGCGCGGCACGGCCGGCATCGGTCAGCACATAGATGCCGCGCTCGGCGCGATCGAACCAGCCGTAGACATTATGCTGCAGGATCTTGCCGGCGTCGGGAATCTCGGCGCGGAGGTCGCGCACCCGCCGGGGCCCATCCGACAGCGCACAGGCGCAGGCCAGCGCCTGCTGCCGGTAGGCGGTCATGATCGGCGCGCGCGTCGATCCGCCCATGGCTGGATCGCCCTTGCGCTTCCGGTGCTCGGTGATCAGGCGCAAGCGCTTCTTCGGATTGCGGCGCGGTGCCGCAGTCGGCGGCGGCACCAGCACCTCGACGTCGCCGCGGTCGGTGACGCCGAGCATGCCGAAGCCGAGCCGCCGGCACAGATTGCGATACCGCGCGTCGCTCTCGCGGCCCTTGCCGCGGGCCGAAACCTTGGCCGCGATCCACACCTCGTCGGCGGCGGCGGCGCGATCGACCGCCTGCAGGATCAGTTCGAGATTGAAGGCGAGCTTCAGCTCACCGACCACCACGACAGGCGGATCGCCACCGCTCAGCGCCACGAGGTCGCAGCCGCCGATCTCGCCCTTCACCGTGAAGCCGAGCTTTTCGAGGAAGCGTTTGACGGGCAGATAAAGCGCGGTTTCCAACAGGCAGGCTCCTGCGGCATCCGGCCGCGACTCAGGTGCCAGCATAGCGCGGAATTGTGCCCGCTGAGGCGCATGGAATTTGCCCAAAGCGCGGCCAGGCGGCTATTATTGGGCCGGGACAAGGCGCAACCATCCTCATGATCCGGAACGGGCTCTATCATATCACCGTCGAATTTCTCGATGGCGTTTCTGGCGGCAACCAGGGCGTCATGGTGCTGCGCGACGGCCAGATGCGCGGCGGTGACTCGTTCTTCTTCGCCCATGGCAGCTACACAGCGGCCGATGGCAAGTGGAAGGGCGAGGTCACCAACGAGGAGCATTCGCCGACCTATGGCGAGCGCCCGGTGTGGGAACGCAAGGTGGTCACGATCGGCTTTACCGGCACCTACACCGACGAGACCGCCGAGGGCGACGGCATGGCGCTCGCCGGCAAGCAGAGCATCCGCTTCAGGTCGAAGCTGCGGCTGCTGGTTGCTGACTAAACCCGTCCATTGACCGGCAGCAGCGCGCCGGTGACGGCGCTCGCGGCGTCGCTGGCGAGGAACAGGATAACATCGGCGAGTTCCTTCGGCGTCACCCATTTGGAGATATCGGCCTTTGGCATCGCGGCGCGATTGGCTGCGGTGTCGATGATCGAGGGTAGCACGGCATTGACCGTGACCTTGCCCTTGAGCTCGGCGGCGAGCGACTCGGTGAGGCGGTGCACACCGGCTTTTGATGCTGCATAGGGCCCCATGCCGGAGGCGGCCTGCAAGGCGCCGAGTGCGCCGATATTGATGATCCGTCCGGCGCCCGATTTGGTGAGGTGCGGAATGGCGGCGTGCGACGTGTTGAAGGCGGTCATCACGTTCATCGCATACATGCGCTGCCAGGTCGCGGGATCGCCGTCGCTCACCGCTTCGAAGGTGAAGCCGCCTGCGATGTTGATTAGCCCGTCGAGTCGGCCGAAATGCGCCGCCGCCTTGTCGATCGCAGCCGTCGCCTGCGCGGTGTCGGTGAGATCGACACCGCCGAGCTCGATACGATCGGCCGTCGCGGCAAGTTGCGAGGCCGCATGATCGATGCCGGCAACACGCGCGCCGCGCGCCAGGGCTTCTTCGGCGACCACCTTGCCAAGCGCGCCAAGCGCGCCGGTGATGACGATGGCTTTTCCGTTCATGGCGGTCTCCGTATCAGCAACAGGTTGCTGCCCACTATGATCAGGCGGATTTCATTTGCAATGCCGCCAATTTCGTCTCCTACTGCGCGCATTCATCAATTCATTCACCTCAAGGATGTTTGCGATGCCGACACCGAGGGCCTGTGAAACTCATCTCGAACTCGTCAAGTTCAGCTACGGATTGCCGCATCTTACGCAAGCGCTCAAGCGCGACCGGAAGGTCAAGATCGTTGCCCTCGGATCATCGTCGACCGCGGGAGCCGATAAAATTCTCCCATTTCCACCACGGCTGGAGATCTTATGGCGAAGCCAGAAGCAGTCCTTCGGCCGGATGATCGACATCGTCAACCGAGGCATCGGCGGGCAGGAGGCGCCGGAAGAGTTCTCGCGCATCGAGTCCGATGTCATCGCTGAAGCGCCGGTGATGGTGATTTGGCAGGTCGGCACCAACGCCGTGTACAGGAACTACAACTTCGATCAGGTGCAAGCGACATTCGGGGCAGGACTCGATGTGCTCGCCGGGCTGCCGCTGGACGTCGTGGTGATGGATTCGCAATACACCCAGGCAATCATCGGCGCGCCAGACGTGCTCAAGCTCGCCAACCAGTTCATGCCAATGATCGCCGACGTCGCTGCAAGCAGGAAAGTCAACCTGTTCCGCCGCTTTGCGCTGATGAAGCAATGGGTCGATGCCGGAATACCGCTCTCCGAACTCGACGATGGTGCACAGGAGCATCTCCATACGAGCGAGTGGGCGACCGATTGTATCACTCAAGCGTTGCTCGGTGCGATCAACGATGCGGTTGCACGCAGCGCGAGCACGTCGTCCTGACTACGTAAGACTACGGAGGTGGGCCAGTTGGATAAAATTTGCGGCACTTCCGTAAGTCGTTTTCAGAACCCTTTGCCTAGAAGCGGAACTCTAGCCAAGGTAGGGGTTATGCGAATGGGAAATCTTCCGGATCACGGTTTACCGCTCGTTCAGCTTAAGGAGCAGCGGCGCGATCTCGTGGTGGCGCTGCAAAACCGCAACGGACCAGTGGGCAGCTGGGAGTTGATGCAGATCGCGGCGATCCAGCAGGCGATCTCGGCGTTCGAGGATGTGATCGCCGATCTCGACGCGGAGCTTGAGCTCGAGGCGGCCTGAGCTTTTTTCTGTCTGGTCGCATTTTCTTCACGCGAACCGGTGTCCACTCGATAACGCTCTCGCGTAAATTGATCAGGCCTGCAGATAGCGGCCTTCAAGCGCCTTGCGCTCGGCCTGGCCGAGCCCGAGGCCTTCGCGGAAATAGCTGTCGAGGCCGCCATAGTCGGCATCGATCGCCTCGAACGCCGCCTCGAGAAACGCCGCGCGGACGGTGCCGAGCACCTGCTTGACGTCATCAGGCAGCTCGGTGCTGTGGGCCGGGTCGCGCTTGTAGAACCGGTTGGTCAGGAGATAGTCGTCCGCGATCACCTGATCGGACACGCCGAGCGCGTGCAGGATCAGCGCGCAGGCAAAACCGGTGCGATCCTTGCCGGCGGTGCAGTGGATCACCAGCGGGGCGCGGTCCTCGAGCAGATGGGCGAACAGCGTGCGATAGCGCGGCGTGTTGTCCTGCACATAGCCGCGGTAGGAATCCCGCATCACATCGATCGCGTCGGCTTCCAGGAGCTGACGTTGGCTGGCGATCGCTCGCAGCGAAGCAACCACCGTCGGCTCGACGGGGAGTGAATGCACGGTGACGTCGGCCATGCTGCACAGCGCCTCGGCGCGCTCGGCGACGCCGCGGAAATCGAATGCGCTCTTGACGCCGAGGCCGCGCACCACGGTGACGTCCTGCTCGGTGAGATGCGCAAGATGGTTGGAGCGGAAGATCTGCCGCCAGCGCACCGTCCGGCCGTCACGCGTCTGGTAGCCGCCAAGGTCGCGAAAATTGCTGGCGCCGGCGAGGTTGAGGTGACGGGCAGGGGCTTCTGACATCGGGCGGGCCTGTTGCAGCTGATGAGGTCTTGGCACAGGAATCTTGGCGCAGAAGTCCTGGCGCAGGAGTGTCGGCGCAGACAGGTCTATAACCGGCCTCTCGGGGGGAGAATATGACTTATCGCGGAGGCGCCATTCTCGTCGGCGCAATTCTTTTCGAGATTTTTGGTTCCTCGGCAGCGCCGGCGCAATCCGCCTTCCGGAATTATCACTGTGCCGATGGCACGCAATTCATTGCCGCATTCTTCAACGGGGACACCAGCGCGCATCTGCAACTCGACGGCAAGGCGGTGACATTGACGAAGCGGCTGTCGCTGACGGGCACGCGCTACAGAGGCAGCGGTGTCACGCTTGAGATCACCCGGGCCGGACTGACCAGGCTCCGGCATGCGAAGCGGCCGGTGACGGCCTGCGAGCTGGCATGAAAAAGGGCCGAAACGCTTCGTTCCGACCCTTTCCTATTGCCCTGCTGCTGTCTGACGTTTTACGCCTTTGCGTTGCGTCGGCATCAGTGATCGCGGCTCGGTTTGGCATCGTCGATGGCCGCCTGATGGTACCAGCTCTCGCTGCAGGCCGAGGTCGCGACCTCAGTGGCCAGCTCGCGCGCCGTCCGCATCTCGCCGTAGCGGCGTCCGCCGAGAGCCGCGCGGCCCCCAGCCGGGAATTGATAGATCGTTGCCGATCCCTGATTTTGGCCCGTCGTAATCATCTCAAAGTCTCCTATGGCCGGAGCGAGCCTCCATGGTGCGCCCGACTCATTCGTGTGTCGTTACCGTCATTTTGATATCGGCCCGGGTCCGGCAGGGTGCAAGTTGACCAAGAAACGGTCATTTGCTGTCTAATTCGTGTGCAAATTCCGGTTTGCATCCTGCGAGGCAGGATGCAGCTGACCAACGCTTGGGCCGAGCCGATGGTTGCTCGGCGCCCGATGGTTGGACACAAACTGTCACATGGCCATGCCGCCGCATTAATCGGCGGCCGACGCCGTAGCTGAATTTGCTGCAGAAACGAGCGGCGGAGGGCGCTTAGAGAAGATTTTGGCTGACCGTGACGCATGCCAGCTGCGCTGCTTTGTCGCAGCTAAAAATGCGATGTCCGCTGTGGACATCCGCGGGCCCGGCGGGTGCCGCAGTGCAGCGACTGGCATTTTAATTGCTTAGTGAGAGCCGGCCGATGGTGGCCGGGTACGCGTGCGGCGGCCGACTGGCTTTCGGTTCCTCACGGTTTTGCATCATCAACAGAGAGGTTCAATGACCAAGTACAAGCTCGAGTATATCTGGCTCGACGGATATACGCCGACGCCGAGCCTGCGCGGTAAGACGCAGATCAAGGAATTCGCGTCGTTCCCGACCCTCGAACAGCTCCCGCTGTGGGGCTTTGACGGTTCGTCCACCCAGCAGGCTGAAGGCCACAGCTCTGACTGCGTGCTGAAGCCGGTTGCCTGCTATCCCGACGCTGCGCGCGAGAACGGCGTGCTGGTGATGTGCGAAGTCATGATGCCCGACGGCAAGACGCCGCATGTCTCGAACAAGCGCGCCACCGTTCTGGATGACGAAGGCGCCTGGTTCGGCTTCGAGCAGGAATACTTCTTCTACAAGGACGGCCGTCCGCTCGGCTTCCCGGAAGAGGGTTATCCGGCGCCGCAGGGCCCGTACTACACCGGCGTCGGCTACAAGAACGTCGGCAGCGTCGCCCGCAAGATCGTCGAAGAGCATCTCAATCTCTGCCTCGCCGCCGGCATCAACCATGAAGGCATCAACGCCGAAGTGGCGAAGGGCCAGTGGGAATTCCAGATCTTCGGCAAGGGCTCCAAGACCGCGGCCGACCAGATGTGGATGGCCCGCTATCTGATGCTGCGCCTCACCGAGAGCTACGGCATCGATATCGAATTCCATTGCAAGCCGCTCGGCGACACCGACTGGAACGGCTCGGGCATGCACGCCAACTTCTCGACCAAGTACATGCGCGAAGTCGGCGGCAAGGAGTACTTCGAGAGCCTGATGAAGGCCTTCGACAAGAACCTGATGGATCACATCGCCGTCTACGGGCCGGACAACGACAAGCGTCTGACCGGCAAGCACGAGACCGCGCCGTGGAACAAGTTCAGCTATGGCGTGGCTGACCGTGGTGCCTCGATCCGCGTGCCGCACTCCTTCGTCAACAATGGCTACAAGGGCTATCTGGAAGACCGCCGCCCGAACTCGCAAGGCGACCCCTACCAGATCGCTTCGCAGATCCTGAAGACGATCTCCGAGGTTCCGACCGGCGCCAAGGCTGCGGCTTAAATGGCTGCGGCTTAATGGCCGCGGCCTAAGCAGCTGTCGGACCCGGATGGAGCCATCCGATACCGCAATCGGGTCCGCCAGGGCGCCTGCCTTGGCGGACCTTTGCTTTTTAACGGCAGTCTTTGCGGCGGGCTTGCCGCCGAAAGCGGTTTCACTGCGTTATGAACCGCGCTAGACAACGGTTGTATCTTGGCTGCCGGGGACACGGCGCTTGTTTGAAGGGTTTTACAAGGTCCGGTTCGAGCTGGGCGGCGCCGTTGGCCGCAGCGTGATGTATGTCGGCGACGGTAAGATGCTCGGCGGCAACTCGGCCTTCGCCCATATCGGCACCTATCAGAAGGCCGGCGACGAGGTCGCGGTCGAGATCCAGACCGTCCGCCACAACCCCGATCCGAATTACCGCGCGATGGCCGGCACCGATGACGCGACGCTCATCGCCAGGGGCGGGCCCGATGGCGAGTTCTATCGTTTCAAAGGCGAGCTGAAGGAATTGCCCGGCGTGCCGTTCCAGTCGGTGATGACGCCGATCACCGAGGACGAAGTCCCGATCGCAGGCGGGGTCGGCGAGGGCGGCATCATCAACGGGCTCTATTCGATCCACATCCAGCTGCTTGACGGTGTCGACGGCAGCCTCACCGGCGTGATGCTGCTGAACAACGGCCGCATCCTTGGCGGCGATGCGTTCTTCTATTATCTCGGCACCTACACCTCCGAGAAAGGCCGCTGGAAGGGGCAGATCCTCAATCAGGAGCACACCTCGGCGATGGGCGAGAACCCGGTCTTCGGCGGCCATGAGGTCGGCATCGGCTTTGCGGGCACCTGCGACGCGGAAGGCGCCGTGCTCGAAGCGACGGCGCTCGCCGGCAAGCGCAGCCTTCGCCTCAAGGGCGCGCTCAAGCTGATGCGGCGGGCGTAAGCGGCATGGACAATTCGGTTCGCGTGCTCTCGACGCTGGCGCTGAAGGGCGTGGTCGCGCGTCTTGCTGCGGCTTACCAGGCGGCGAGCGGCGTGCGGATCGATGCCGACTTCGCGCCGACGCTGGCGCTGCTCGAACGCCTGCGCGGCGGCGAGGCCGCCGACCTCGTGATCCTGACCCGCGAGGGTCTCGACGAGATGACCGGCGAGGGCCGCGTTGCGCGGGAAAGTGCTGTCGATCTCGCGCGCTCCTATGTCGGCGTCGCCGTGAGGGCGGGCGCTGCGCATCCCGACATCGCGAGCGAAGCCGCATTGCGTGCGGCGCTGCTCGGCGCGCGGGCGGTGGCCTATTCGCGGCTCGGCGCCAGCGGCATCCTGTTCGCGCAGCTGATCGCGCGTCTCGGCATTGCCGAGGCGATCAACGCCCGTGCGGTGGTCATTCCGGCAGGCTTCACCGCGGAAAAGCTCGTCAGCGGCGAAGCCGATCTTGCGATCCAGCAGATCAGCGAGTTGATGCAGATCGATGGCATCGAAATCGTCGGGCCAATCCCCTTAGGCTTGCAGACGCCGGCGGTGTTTTCCGCGGGCCGCATGGTCGCCTCACAACGCGCCGCGGCCGCCGATCATCTGCTGCGGTACCTCGCGTCGGCCGATGTCGCGCCGGTGCTGCGCGGGACCGGGCTCGAGCCTTGAATTTGTCCACACCGAGACGCAACCTGCCAGTCATGTTCAGACCTCTCCCTGCAATCGTCCTTGCCGTGGCGCTGGCCGCACCTTTGCTAGCCCACGCGCAATCGGCCGACCTCGTGCTGTGCGACCGGCTTGCCGCCGATCCCACCGATCCCGACAAGCCGGCTGACGTGAAGGGCGTGCCCGAAATTGCGTCGGCGGATATCGCGACCGCGATCAAGTATTGCGCGGTGGCGGCAAAATCGTCGCGCCGCGCGATGTACGAGCTCGGCCGCGCCTATGCGGCCAACCGGCAGACGGCGGAAGCAATGTCGGCCTGGCGCAAGGCGGCCGACAAGGGCTCGACATCGGCGATGGTCGAGCTCGGTGTGCTCTACGGCAATGGCACCGGCGTCGCCAGGGACGAGGCGCAGGCGCGCAAATTGTTCGAGCGCGCGGCGCAGGCCGGCAACGCGCGCGGCGTCAGCAATCTCGCCGCCCTCGGCGGCAGCGTCGCGTCCGACCCGGCACGCGCGCGCGAATTGCTCGCCAAGTCTGCCGAGACCAATGCGGAGGCGCAGTACCAGCTCGGCATGATGCTGGCCGAAGGCAAGGGCGGCGCGCAGGACGATGCCGGCGCGCGGGCGTTGTTCGAGAAGGCTGCTGCGCAGAACCATCCGGGCGCGCTGGAGCGGATGGGCGCCTTCGCGCAGGCCGGCCGCGGCGGTCCGAAGGATAGCGATGCGGCAAAAGCCTATTACGAACGGGCGGCAGCGCTCGGCGATGAGGATGCCAAGAAGGCGCTGGAGCGCGCCCGCTGTCCGTACGTGATCAAGGACAAGCGCGGCAATGCCGTGACCAACCTCTGCTTCTAAAGCGTTTTCGAGCGAAGTGGACACCGGTTTACGTGAAGAAAACGCGTCAAACAAGAATTTAGAGCTTCGGTTCTGATTCACTCAGAACCGAAGCTCTAGGAACGCTCGCGCTCGCATGTCGTTGACGTGCGAAAGGCATCGGCGAGGCGATTGTCATGATCCGCAAGCTGCGTTCCGGCGAGTACCGGCTGTATTCCCGTAAGGTCAATCCGAAGACCGGCAAGCGCCGCAATCTCGGCACCTTCAAGTCGCGCGCGGCAGCAGAGAAGCACGAGCGCGACGTGCAGTACTTCAAGCACCACTAGTTCGGACGTTGCGGCTAGGGCGCGGGGCAGGCTGCGCCGGTCTTGACCCAGGCTTCGACCAAGGCGCCGGCCTCTGCTTGCGTGCCGGGTGCCGGCGAGCGGCCGAAGCCGGGATGCCAGGCCCAGCCGACCAGCGTGTCCTTGCCGATATGCTCGATCAGATCCTCGACCTTGCGGCCGCCATTGCGCGCGGGGTCGCGGATTTGCTCGCAGATCTCGCCGATGGTCTTGCTGGCCCACGCCATCTCGCGCGGCGCGAGGTGCCATTCCGGGTGACCCGGCACCCGACCGGGATCGAAATTGGCGTGCTGGTGGCAGATCGAACAGCGCATCGCGTTGGTGCCATGGCCATCGGCGCCGCGCGTGACCGGTGGCTGGTGCATGCGGCTGATGTCGCCCTGCCGCGGGCTGTCGCCGGTGGGATGGCAATTGGTGCAGCGCGGATGGGTGAGCACCTTGCCGAGCTCGGTGAAGATCGCCGCGGAGCGTTGTTCGACATTCTCGATTCCGGCAAAGCTTTCCGGCGAGGCGAGGGCGTGGCTTGCGCTCTCCGACGCCGCATAGCCGGCGCACAGGCTGGTCGCGAGCGCGGTCAGCACTGCCATGATCCGAAACCGCGTTTCCGATGTCATCGCTCGCGGGCTCACTTGCTGGCCGTCAGATAGCGTTTGGAATCGGCGAGGATCACGTCGCGCACCGCCTGATGATACTTGATGTAGCCGGTGCAGCGGCACAGATGGCCGTCGAGCGCTTCAGCGATGATTGTCTCGAGCTGGTCCCGCGCCACCGGCGTTTTCGCCAGCCGTTCGAGCAGCACCTGGCCCTCGTTGAGGAAGCCGGCCGTGCAATAGCCGCACTGGAACGCGAAGTGGTCGATGAAAGCGCGCTGCAACGCCGAGAGCTCGCCGTCCTTGGCGTGGCCCTCGACGGTGCGGATCGCCATGCCGTCGAAATTGGCCGCCGGCACCACGCAGGTCGGGCTGGTGTAGCTCGTGCCGTCAGGGTTATCGATGATGACAGCGCAGCTCAGGCATTGCGCGGCGCCGCAGCCGAACTTGGTGCCGGTCATGCCGAGCATTTCCCGAAGGAAATCGTTCATCGAGAGGTCGTCGCGGACCTCGATCGGGCCGTGCTTCCGGCCGTTGATGGTGAGGTTGAGCGTCGTCACGCAAGCGCTCCCTTGAGCAGGCTCGATGTTACCGGCAACGAGCGGAAGCGGTGGCCGGTGGCATCGTTGATGGCGTTGAGCAGCGCCGGCACGATCGGGATCATCACCACCTCGGCCATGCCCTTCGGCGGTTCGTCCGGCGTCAGCGGCGGCAGCATCTCGATCTCGAGATCATGCAGCGGCAGGTCGGAGCCGCGCGCGATCAGGTATTGGCCGAGATTCCACTGCCCGTTGCCGGGCCCGGCTTCGAACGGCGGCAGGGTTTCGAGCAGCGCGTAGCCGACGCCCATGGCAAAACCGCCATGCGACTGGCCAAGCACCACTTCAGGCACGAGCGCTTGGCCGCATTCGAACACGCTGTAGGCCTTGGCGATGCGCAAGATGCCGGTCGCGCGTTCGATCTCGACACGGACCAGCGTGCCGCACATCGAGGTATAGGCAGTGCCGATCCGGTTGTTGTCGGTCGGCGGGAATTTCACGCTGACGCGGTCGATCCGTTCGAATCGGCCGCGGCCGCGCCTGATCGCCAGTGCGTCGATCTCGGCGCGGTACTGCTCGCCGAACAGCGGGAAGCGCGCGCGCGACCAGGCCCAGCGCGAGAAGCTGTGCGCCACCGCGCCGGTGACGAAGCCGCGCGCATGCGCGGTCGCGGCAAGCTTTGGCAACGGCAGCGGCGCGAGATCGTCGAGCACGAGCTGGCCATCGTTCCAGCGCGCTTTGTCCCATTGCCGGGCGCGCGGATCGGCTTTGCCGATGTGCCAGAGCTCGAGCGCGGCCGGCCACAGGCCGAAGCGGAAGATGACGCGCGCCGCCTCGGCCGAGGAGTGCGTGCCGACATGGGCGCCGATCGACGCGCTCGTCGCCGAGCTGATCGCGGGGACCCAGCGCGGATTCTTCTCGGCGAGATC
Source organism: Bradyrhizobium altum (assembly GCF_020889705.1). Classification (GTDB taxonomy): domain Bacteria; phylum Pseudomonadota; class Alphaproteobacteria; order Rhizobiales; family Xanthobacteraceae; genus Bradyrhizobium; species Bradyrhizobium altum. The sequence continues at coordinate 12,757 of NZ_JACMYP010000078.1, forward strand.
CTGGGTCTTCTGATCCATCGTGTAGGGATCGCCCGACGTCACGAGCCCGAGCGCGTCGTAACTGTCGACCCGGGAGACGGCGACCTCGTCGGCGATGGCGCCGAGATGGCCGGCAACGCGGTTGGCAAGCGCCGTGCCGATGCCGTTGCCCATCTCGACGTGATCGCAGAAGATCGCGATCCGTCCCTCGGGATCGATCTCGACCCGGCCGAGCGAGCAATCCGCGCCCGCGCCGTAATCCTTGGTGACGCATGCGACGCCGGTGCCGACCAGCTGTCCTTCCGATGCCTTCTGCTTGAACGCGGCGCGCTGCTGCCAGATCAGATGCTTTTCGAGCTTGTCGAGGATGTCGGGTGTGCGCACCGACACGATGTAGGGATTGCCGGTCATGGTCCGGCCGTTCTGCTTCAGCGCATTGTTGCGGCGAAACGCGATCGGATCGACCTTGAGCTCGCTCGCCGCCTCGTCGATCAGCACTTCGAGCGCGGTCATGGTTTGCAGCGTGCCGTAGCCGCGCATCGAGCCCGCGGTGACGCCGCGCGAATGCAGCGCCACGGTGGTGACGTCGACCTTCGGGATGTCGTAGATGCCGATCGCCGCGGTGGCGGCGACGGTCGCGACGTTGGCGGAGAAGTTGGCGAGCCCGCCGCCGTCGAGCACATGGTCTGCGGCGAATGCCGTGATCTTGCCGCTGGTGCGATCGATGCCGATCCGCGAGCGCATCTTGATCGGGTGGCGTTTGATGCCGCCCTGGAATTGCTGGTAGCGGTCGTGCGCCAGGCGCACCGGCCGTCCCGGGAAGAACATCGCCGCCAGCGCCACGTAAAGCACGAACGGGGTGTGATCGCGGCCGCCGAAGCCGCCGCCGACATGGGCGAACTGCGCGTTGATGTGCGAGGGGCGGAAGGGCGGGCGGGCCTTGCCGAGCATGAAGGCGATCGACTCGGTCGCCTCATAGGGCGACTGCACGCCGAGCACCAGTTCGAGATTTTCACTGTTGTCGCTGTACCAGGCGAGCCCGCTTTCCGGCTCGAGGAACATCGGATCGACCGACTGGGTCTCGAACTCGCGGTCGAGCACGAGTTGCGACGGATCGTCCATGCCAAGCTGGGCGCGGATCGCTTCGCCATGGATCGCGGCCTTGGCGTAGTCGGCCTTGGTCTCCTTGGCGAGCGGCAGCCAGACCGGCAGCGCCGCGTTCTGGATGCGGCTCGGCGAAACCCAGCCGGCCTGGATCGGCGAATAGACGTCGGGCGCCTCTGGCGTGGCGCCGGCGACGCGCGTGAAGCGATAGGCGCCGTAGTTCGGCAGGATCACCGGGCCGGTCTCGTCGCCGAATTTGACGAAGCCGACATCGCGCAGCGCGAGGCGTGCCCGGTCGAAGGCGTCGAACTGCTCGAAGATCAGCAGCGCGACCGGCTGTCCGAGATAGAGCGGGGTCGTGCCGACCGGGCAGAACAGATCGCCGGTGTAGAACTCCGGCACCCGCGTGCCGATCCGGTCGAGATCGGCCGACGTCACGACGACCGAGGGCTTCGCCGGACCATCGAGCCGGGCGAGGTCCATGCCGGCATAGACATGCGTGGCGTCGTTGGCCCGGACCAGGATGGCGTGCGAGGTGGTCGCAGGCCAGCCCGGCATGTCGGCGGCGCGAAAGTCGGAGGCGTAGAGCTTTGCGCCGGTGACCTTTGCCACCCCGTCGACGCGGCCGGCGCCCTTGGCCGCCGGATTGAAGTGGCCGCGCCCGGGAAGCGTCTCGCGGGTCGCGAAGGCCGGTTCCTTCGCAAGCGCCAGATGCGACAGGCTGACCGAGATGCCGCCTGCCGACAACCACTTCACGAAGTCGCGTCGCGAGGGCCGCATGGTCTGATCTCTCATCAACGCTTCGGCGGCGTATCGCGCCGCGGTTTATGAATTGGCAAAATACACGTTTCAGTGTTGCGGCAAAGCGAGCGCAATCGCAATGCCGCAATAGGTCGTAGCCTTCTCACTTGTAGATCTGGCCTCACTTGAGGTCGGCGATGGTGGCCGGTCCCGGACCCGGGGTGATCAGGGTCGGCCATTGCTTGGAACCGAACGGCACCAGCGGCGGCAGGAAGGTCGTCATGCCGCGCTTCTTGGTCTCGGCGATGATCGCCTCGCGCGCATCGCCCCCCATCAGTTCGTAGTCCATCAAATGGTAGCTGCCGAAGAACAGCGCGCCCACCGAGCGGTCGGCGATGATCCGGGTCAGCGACTCCAGCATGTCCGACGGCGTGGTGGTGAAGGAGATCGTCTCGATCAGCATCAGGCGGCTGTTGATGGCGTCAGGCCCGAAGAACTGCGCCAGCACGCTGAAGATCACGTTGTTCTGCCGCGCGACATAGATCGTGTTGCTCGCGCCATAGGTCTTGTCCCAGTCGGCGCCGAGCTGGGTCTTCCAGTCGGCCATGACGGTCATCCAGTGCGCGACCTGGGTCTGCGCGGCCCAGGCGACGTTCCTGGCGAGCAGCGGCGCCTGCTTCTTGCCGAATGCCTCGAGCGTCGCGAAGGGGATCGCGCCGGCGGTGAGGCATTCATCCATGAAGGCGATGTTGTTCTTGAGGATGGCGCGGTTGTTGTCGCGCCAGTCCGCCTGCATTGGCGTGGCATCGAGCCCGTCGAGCGCCGACTGCATCCGGCTGCGATAGGCCTGCATCGACCCGCGCCACGCCTTGTCGTCGGGATTGTCGACATAGGGGCCGACCACCTCGGCCATCGCCATCGTGCTGTGGCCGACCGACTTGAGCAGCTGATAGACGACCGGCACCTGCGGCGCTTCGGTCGGCGGCTTGCCCGGCCGGTACAGGATCAGGCGGCCGCCGGCGCCGGAGAACAGGCCAAGGATGACCGGATGCTTGTCGAGGATGTTCTTCTGGAAGATCCGCGCCGCATCGCCATAGAGCTCAAACATGCCGGTGTTGAGCGCCAGCACGTCCTTGGTCGCGACATCGGCCGGCGTGGAGGTGGTCTTGCCCGAGATCGGCGCCATGTAGTCGGGCAGCGACTGGGCCGGCGCCGCGCCACCGCTGCCGAGCAGCAATGCTAGCGCAGCGACGACCAAACGGAAACGATGGGTCATGTTGTGCTCCTCGCAACCTCCGACTCACGCCGAAGCCCGGGATGCGGCCTCTCGACGCTGGCGGGATGCGCAATTCTTTTGACGCAAATGAACAGGGGTGGTCGGTCCCGCATCACGCGACACGACGACGGCGGGTGCTTACAGCTAAGCGACGAATCGGCGGGTGTCCACACCCGGAGACTACCCGGGTGCTTGCGTCATAACGTCATTCGACGCCGGATTCAGCGGAGCTTTCTCATTCAGGGAATCAATCGCATCGACCGGCTTGTCGATCGCCTCAATCCTTGATCAGGAGCACGCCGCCGATGATCAGCGCGATGCCGGCCAGTCGTGAAATCGATACCGGATGCTGCGCCAGCCCGAACACGCCAAAATGGTCCATCGCGATGCCTGCGGTCATCTGACCCGCGACCACCAGCGCCAGCAAGGTCGTGGCGCCGAGCGACGGCAGCAGCAGGATCATCAGGAGGATGAATACGCCGCCGAGGATGCCGCCGCTCCAGGCCCACCATGGCACAGCCGATACCAGTTTCCAGGACGGCACCGGCTCTCGCGTCGCGACCAGCACGACCGCCATCGTCACGAAACCGCCGAGATAGCTGACGAGCCCGGCCCAGGCCGGCGAGTTCAGGGCGGACCGTAGGTTGCCGTTCAGGACCTGTTGAACAGCCACGGCGATGCCGGCGCCGAGCGCGAGCAGATAGAGAAACCAGACTTGCATGTGACGCCCCAAACCGGTCGCTGAAGTATTTCATGTCATATTCGATCGGCAACGTTCGTGGCATGCATGGAGCACGGCGCGAAACCCCAAGGAATGGGCTTCCACCCACGTCCCAGATCGAATAAGAGGCCGCAAACCCTCAGTTCCCAGTATGAGAGCATGATCCGCCTCGATAACGTCTCCAAGCAAGTCGGCCACCAGATCCTCTTCATCGAAGCCTCCGCGGCGCTCCAGAAGGGCGAGAAGATCGGCCTTGTCGGCCCGAACGGCGCCGGCAAGACCACGCTGTTCCGGATGATCTCGGGCCGGGAAATCCCCGATGAAGGCCAGGTCTCGCTCGATCGCGGCATCTCGATCGGCTATTTCAGCCAGGATGTCGGCGAAATGTCCGGCCGCAGCGCAGTCGCCGAGGTGATGGACGGGGCGGGACCCGTCAGCGTGGTGGCAGCCGAGCTTCGGGAACTCGAGGCCGCGATGGCCGACCCCGACAAGGCCGATGAGATGGACGACATCATCGCGCGCTATGGCGAGGTGCAGCATCAGTTCGAGGAGCTCGACGGCTACGCGCTCGACGGCCGCGCGCGCGAGGCGCTGTCCGGTCTCGGCTTCAGCCAGGAGATGATGGACGGCGACGTCGGCAAACTCTCCGGCGGCTGGAAGATGCGCGTCGCGCTGGCGCGTATTCTCCTGATGCGTCCCGACGTCATGCTGCTCGACGAGCCGAGCAACCATCTCGATCTTGAAAGCCTGATCTGGCTGGAGCAGTTCCTGAAGGGCTATGAAGGCGCGCTGCTGATGACCTCGCATGACCGCGAGTTCATCAACCGCATCATCAACAAGGTGGTCGAGATCGACGGCGGCCAGCTCACCACCTATTCCGGCAATTACGAATTCTACGAACAGCAGCGCGCGCTCTCCGACAAGCAGCAGCAGGCGCAGTTCGAGCGGCAGCAGGCGATGCTCGCCAAGGAGATCAAGTTCATCGAGCGCTTCAAGGCGCGGGCCTCGCATGCTGCCCAGGTGCAGAGCCGGGTCAAGAAGCTCGACAAGATCGAGCGGGTCGAGCCGCCGCGGCGGCGGCAGACCGTGGCATTCGAATTCCAGCCGGCGCCGCGTTCGGGTGAGGACGTCGTCAGCCTGAAGAACGTCCACAAGGCTTATGGCAGCAAGCGCATCTATGACGGGCTCGACTTCATGATCCGCCGCCGGGAGCGCTGGTGCGTGATGGGCATCAACGGCGCCGGCAAGTCGACGCTGCTGAAGCTGGTTGCCGGTTCAACCGAGCCCGACGACGGCGCGGTCGCGGTCGGCGGCAGCGTCAAGATGGGCTATTTCGCCCAGCACGCGATGGACCTGCTCGACGGCGAGCGCACCGTGTTCCAGTCGCTGGAGGACCAATTTCCGCAGGCCGGGCAAGGCTCGTTGCGCGCGCTCGCCGGCTGCTTCGGCTTTTCGGGTGACGATGTCGAGAAGAAGTGCCGGGTGCTCTCGGGCGGCGAGAAGGCGCGGCTCGTCATGGCCAAGATGCTGTTCGATCCGCCGAACTTCCTGGTGCTGGACGAGCCGACCAACCATCTCGATCTCGCCACCAAGGAAATGCTGATATCCGCGCTCTCCGAGTTCGAGGGCACGATGCTGTTCGTGTCCCACGACCGGCACTTCCTCGCCGCGCTCTCCAACCGCGTGCTGGAGCTGACGCCTGATGGCATCCACCAATATGGCGGCGGCTACACCGAATACGTCGCGCGCACCGGACAGGAAGCGCCGGGGTTGCGGAGTTAGCTCACGTTTTCCACCGTGCGCAGAACGCCTCGACGTCGCCGGACTGGAATTCCGGTAGCCGCTCCCAGATGGTCTCAGCCGGCCAGTTCCACCAGGCGATCTGCGACAGCTCGGCCGCGATCTTGCGGTTGAACCGCTCCTTGATCGGCCGGGCCGGCACGCCGCCGACGATGGTGTAGGGCGCGACATCGCGCGAGACCACCGCACCGGCCGCCAGCACCGCGCCGTCTCCGACGGTGACGCCGGGCAGCACGATCACGCCATGGCCGATCCAGACGTCGTTGCCGATCACGACGCGGTCGGCGCGCCGATCGCTGAAGAAGCCATGATCGCGCTCGGCGGAGGCCGAGTAGTATTCAGGGCAGTAGGTGAAGCGGTGCTGCGAGGGACGCTCGATCGGATGATTGGGCGCGCCGATCCGGACTTGCGCCGCGATCGCGCAGAACCGGCCGATCTGGGCGTCGGCGACGATGCAACCGCTGCCGAGGTAGGAGTAATCGCCGAGCTCGGTGTATTCGATCGCGGTGTCGCCGAGGACTTCGCAGCATCGGCCGACCTTGACCTCGCGCAGCTTGACCGTCGGCTCGATGACGGTTTCGGCAAGCTTGGGGCGGGTTGGGTTCGATTCAGTCATAAGGTTTGTCCTCGATGCGGCGAGCGGCGGCTTCAGTCGCACGATTTCTATTACGGCGAGATGACAGGAGACGCCGGATCTACCGGCCGGTGAGGCGGGCGATGGTCTCGATCTCGTTGGTCCAGATGCCGCCGGAATAGTTCTGGGGCAGGCGCCGGAATAGCTCGGCATCGTCGACCCCGGTCGAGAATTCGCCGCCCTGATAGGGGCCGAGCACGAACACCACGCTGTTTGCCGCCGCCATGCGGTTGAGGAAACGGTCCGGCCATCCCCACAGCCACGGCGCGTAGTTGATCGGCACCAGCACGATGGCGTTGCGGCAGGCATCCGGCACGATGCCGGTCCAGCCATAGCCGAGATAGCGAACGAGGCAGCGCTTGATCGCTGCGCGCGAGATCGTCCGCGTCCCCGGCGCAAGACGCCGGATCGCCTCGATCGGATCGTCGCCGCCATAGACCATGATCAGCTTGCGTCGCTCGGTGGGAAGCCCATTCAAGGCCGCCGCGAGCTTCTCGCCCTCGGAGGGATCGCGGCTCTTGACGTTGATCAGGAACCGGCGATCCGGAAAGGTCGTGAGCACCTCGTCCAGCGATGGCATCAACCCGATGCCCTTGCCGCGGAATGGAAAGGTCTTGCCGCCATCGGCGGTGTAGCCATAGCCGATATCGAGCATCTTCAGCCGTGCCATCGGCTGTTCGCGGGTGACGCCCTGGCCGTCGGTCCGGCAATCGACCGTCCAGTCGTGAAACACCGCGAATTCGCCGTCGGTCGTCGGATGGACGTCGAGCTCGACGATATCGGCGCCGCGATCGAAGCTCGCCTGCATCGAGCGGATCGTGTTCTCGAGATAGTCATGGGTTGGCGGCAGCATGCGCGCCGCGGTGCAGGTGTCGTTCCTGAGGTCGCGTTCGTCGAAGCGTTGCGCCATGCCGCGATGGGCGAGGAGCACCGGCTTGCCGCCGGCGTGGGTTGCGAGAAGACTGGAGTTGTTGAGGTAGATGCCGGCGGTGGTGGCAACGATAGCCGCTGCCGCGTATTTCAATTTCCTGCCCAAGCGACTCGTTTCCCTGCTGGATGGTTGCTCCGGGTAGGAGGCGTTTCTGGTCGATTTGCGGCGGCCCAATCCTTCAAGCCGTCGACTGCGGCAATCGACCTCACCATCGCATCCCTGAGCGCCGCGCTGTGAAGTCGTGGGTCGCACCGGGATGGACCACGACGTCGATCTTGCTGCCGGCAGCGATCGAACGGCGGGCGACGTCCTGGCACCGTTCTGGCGATGCTTCCTCGTCGTCTATCACGGCGAGCGGGCAAGGCGATGGTGGTTCGCAGTTTGCTGCCGCGGCCTGGTTCTTGAACTCGTCGACAACGGCAATCGCCTTGTTGAGCAAGTCCGCGCGTGGAATCAAGGCGCTAACCGGGGCGGGAAATATACACTGCAGATTGTTGCACTATCGAAGGTATCGCGATTCGCATGCTTGCGTTTCGGGCCTCGATAGGTTTTAAGCCCGGTGACTTCATGACCGTTGGCATGAACAAGAAGCGCGCTGCGTGGCTTTATCACATTCTGGACAGAGTTACATCGTAGCTCGCGCGCCCCCAAATTCAGAGGATTTCAGCATGGCCAAGATGACGAAGAATCAATTGATCGACGCGATTGCCGAGGGCACGCAGATATCGAAGAACGACGTGAGGACCGTCATCGAGCATATGGCGACCGTTGGCTACAAGGAGCTGAACGAATCCGGTGAGTTCGTCATTCCTGGCTTTGTGAAAATGTCCGTCGTGCATAAGCCTGCCACGGAAGCTCGCAGCGGTGTAAATCCTTTCACGAAGGAGCCGATGGAATTTGCAGCGAAGCCGGCCAGCAAGTCGGTCAAGGCGTCACCTCTCAAGGTCGCCAAGGACGCTGTTTAAAGACTACGGTTTGCGGCAAGCCACGCGCGCAAGCAATGCAACGGCGCATGGCCTGCCGCGCTGTGTCCGGCTTGTCCGGCCCAGCATCGCCCGCTACGCTTCTCAAAAAAGAGCGGGAGCGAAGCGGCATGAAGCAGATCAGGATCGGCGATATCACGATCGATGCGGTGATCGAGCGCGAGGGGCCGTGGCGGCGGCCGCAGGATTTCTTCCCGACCTATGACGACGCCGTGTTCAAGCATCACCTGAAGACGATGGAGCCGGAGGTCTTCGATGCCGCGCGCGGCATGATGTTGATCACCTATCAGACCTTCGTGGTGCGGACGCCGCGCTACACTATCCTGGTCGACACCTGCACGGGCGAGGACAAGGGACACCCGCCGCCGTTCGACTTCCCGGGCAAGGAGCGCTGGCGCAACGAGCTGTTCGCGCTCGGCATCTCCTATGAGCAGATCGACTACGTGTTCTGCACCCATCTGCATATCGATCACACCGGCTGGAACACCACGCTGCGCGACGGCCGCTGGGTGCCGACCTTCCCGAACGCGAAATACGTCTTGCACAAGGGCGAGTATGCGGCCTGGGAGGCCGAGAATGCCAAGGGCGCCAATCCGCCCGGCACGGTGTTTCGCGACAATTGCCTGCCGATCGTCGAGGCTGGGCAGGCGCTCCTGGTCGACGACGACTATGCGCTCGACGACACCGTCACGCTGACGCCGACGCCGGGCCATTCGCCCTGCCATTGCTGCGTCAACATTTTCTCGAAGGGACAGCGCGCGGTGGTCGCCGGCGATCTGATGCACCACGCGATCCAGTGCCGCGAGCCGGAGTGGTCGGCCAAGCCGGATTGGGATCCGAAGCAATCGGCGGTCTCGCGGCGAAAGTTCTTTGCCTCCGTTGCCGGGACCGACACGCTGATCCTGCCGATCCATTTTCCGGCCCCCACGGTCGGCCTGATCAAGGCGGACGGCGACCGGTTCGACTATCGCTTCAAGCGCGAATAGGGCGCGGCAGTCGGCAGCTCAAGGTCACCGCGCCATGCTGGTCCGGCGCGGAACCTGGGTCAGAAACCGTTCGAGATCGCTGCACAGGCGATGGGCGAGCTCCTCGTCGATCTCGAACGTCGCGATGGTGCCGGCGCACTCGATTGCGATGGTGCCGCGCAATGGTGCGGCGGAGACCGCCGATACCGCGATGCTTGTTGCTCTCTGCATGGTCATGTCGTCAACTTCCCCTCGGGCCGGTCGCCGCCAATCCTGATCTCGGAACGACGGCGCGTCCCTTTCGCTTTCGTTCTTCGATGAATCGCACGCCGATCTCGGTGCCGTCGACACGAACCAGCTCGCAGCGGCGGAACGCCAGTCCGCGCGAGGACAAGACCAGGAAGAACTCCTGGGCCTTCAGCACATCAAGCGTTCCGTCGACCTCGAGCCGGGCGCCGCTTTGCGAGACGTCGAGCAGGATGCAGCTTCGCCGCCAGGTGCCGTCGACCCCCATGAGATTGACGGGATGGCGCGTCTCAAGCTTGACGCGCTCCGCCCTGCGGTCACCATACGCCATGACGCCACTCACACTGCCTGAACGGGTTTTGCAGCCAGCTCGCTCAGCGAGCCAAACCGGATCATGCGCTGCGCGTTTGAGAGCGGCAGTGCTTCGAACATCTTCCGGGCCTGCTCAAGCTGATCCGGTGGGACCTTCGATCCGGCCTTCCGGTAGCTGACGATGGTGGCCGTCGTATTCCAGTTCAGTCGCGATGCACGGCAGGCGATCACGAGCCCGCTGATGTCGGCGGCTTCCATCAACGGCGCGATCGTCGCGCTCGGAACGGTCGCGAGCTGCGCCAGCGCCGCGACGACGTTGTGGACTTCCTGCCGGATCGCGAAACGGTTGACGCTGGAATCGTTCAGCTGTCCGGAATTGTTGAGGGCCATCACCGTGGCCCGCGCCTCCGCATAGTCGATCGTGGCTGGTGGGCTTGCGGAGGCGCGGGCGGCGCCTGCATCGATGGCGGCGCGGATCGCGTGCCGGATATCGGGGCGGGCGATCCTGAGCAGCTGGGCCTGCCGGCGCGGCGTGGATCGCGCGACGAGGTCGGCAAGAACGCGGTGAGGCAGGTCCTTGCGCGAGACCAACGCGGCTGCGATGTCCCCGTCGCGCTCGGCGGCATCGACCATCATGGCAAGGCCTGCGCTGGTCATGTCCGCGCCGGGATTGCTTGCGAGAGCGCGAAGCACATTGCTGTCGCCGCGCATCAGCAGAATGTCCGTGAGCTCCTGGTTGACCGCCTTGCGTCCTGCGATCGCGCAGAGATGTCCCTCGGCCCGCATCCAGGCAATGTCGATCAGATCGGCGTCCGGAATGCACGCGCAGTTTCGCAGGATCGGCGCGGCGACGTCGGCATCGTCATGGTTGGCGAGGCGACGGGCGAGCTCCCGTGGCACCAGATGCAAGTCGGCGAGCGAGCGGCTGAGCGTGGTCAGGGTGCGCAGCTCGACGCTCTCGGTCAGACGGATCAGGATGTCGTCGAACAGCCTGACCTGATGCTCGCTGAGGCGGTGAGCGTTGTCGAGAAACAGCCCGGCCACCTCCTGCAGCATGCGCGTGCGGAGGTCTGGGGAACCGGCTCTCAAGACATGGTCGAGCTTGGCAATTAGATCGGGCGAGGCAATGGCTGTCATTGCGGTCCCTAAAATGTTCCGCGACGGGGAACAGCATTGTTCCCAGCGTCAATCTGCTCCCCGAATCTTTAATAGGGGTATAGAAATCGATGTGGAGGCTGATCCCAGCGGGGGATATCTTGGCAAACACTATCGAAATTCGGCAGCAGCGCGGTTTTGCCAGGTTGTCGGGTTCGACGAGCGGACCGCATTTTTGCTGATCGAGCTCATTGGACGATTCGTATTTTGTGCACGGAATTTATCAATGCGGCCGGTGCGCTGTGCGCGGCGCCGCGTGCAAATTTTAGAGACCATTTTACAGGAGCAGTCATTTGACGGCGCCATTGCTGGTGCCGAGAGTCTTTCGTTTTGACGATGTTGATGCATTCCGGAGTTCGATCCGAGATCTGGATGTTGATTTCACGCCACTTGCGCGGAAGATTTCGGCCGAGCAGGTCATCCTGAGTTTGCCGGGATGCGAGCTCAACTACACGCAGTCGTTCCCGCGGATCGTCGACGCGCAGCTTGCGCGGCAGACCACCGCGGTCGGCTTCACGATGGATGACGGCGTTCCGATCCGGTTCAACGGCGTCGAGCGCGATCGTGCGGTGATCGTACTCGGTGGCGGCGGCGCGTTCTACACCTCCGTGGAGGAGACGCCCCGCCAATATGTCTCGGTGATGTTCACGCCCGAGATTGTCGACCGCGGCTGGCCGAGTGCCGGGCTCCATTTCAGCATTCACGAGATCTCTCAACGCGCGCAGGATCGGCTGCGCGAAGTGGTGAGGCAGGTCCTGCTCGTCACGTCAGACCAGGTCACGATTGCGGAGTTCGCGACGGGCGTGTCGATCAAGGAGACGCTGCTCGCCGCAATCGACAACGCGTTCGCCGAGATCGTGCCGGCCAAGTGGGCGACGCGGGCCAACACGACGCGCCAGTTCAAGGTCTTCAACGACGCGCGCGCCATTCTGGCCGGCGACGTGGCTCACCCGATCTACAGCGGCGAACTCGCCCGGCAGATCGGCGTGTCGGTGCGCACGCTGCATGACGCGATCCAGCGCTACCGGGGCGTCAGCCTGCATCGCTATCTGCGGCTGCGCCGGCTCTGGCTGGTGCGCCAGCAGCTGCTCGCCGGTGCGCCCAGCGTCAAGGCCTGTGCGCTGGCCTACGGGTTCTGGCACCTCAGCGATTTTTCGCGGAGCTACCGGTCGCAGTTCGGGGAGGCGCCATCGGAGACGCTGGCGGCCTCGCGCCGTGCCGGCGTCGCGCCCGCCGATCCGGCTAGCGGCAGACATGATTCGTAACAATTCGCCTGAACGGAATCTTAACGGCCGCCGAGGAATCTGTTGGTACGATTCCACCAGAGGCGGGCTGATGCATCCCCGACGATTTGCGCGTGTTCGTCCAACAGGATGTGTATCCAGCGTGGTCAAGCTCCAGCTCGAACCGAAGGCGCCGCTGATCGAATGCCGGCTGGTGGATTATTCCGCCGGCGGGGCCTGCTTGGGATTCTCCAAGCCGGTCCAGTTGCCCGAGCGTTTCGAGATGTTTCACGGCAACACCCGGAAGCGTTGCCGGCGGGTCTGGAGCAAGGGCGTCCGGGTCGGCGTCTCGTTCTGAGGACACCGATCAACAGCGGTTCGGGCCGCGCCCTGCGCGACCCGATTGAGTCCCGATGAAGTCTGTCCCGATTGAGGGGGCTAAATAAGCGTCGGCGAGGGGCTCAGGCGCCGCTCTGGCACTTCTTCATGAACGAGTTCTTGGCCGCGCCGGCGAGCTTCTTGCCGTCGGAGCCCACCGCCTTGGTCTCGCAGGTATCCATCGTGCACTTCTTCATGAACGAGGTCTTGGCCGCGCCGGCCAGCGGCTTGCCGTCCTTGCCGACAGCCTTCGTCTCGCAGGAGGCGTCCTGTGCAAATGCCGAACCGGCGGCAAAGGTCGCGATCACGGCCGCCAAGAAAATCCGCTTCATCTGGGTTCTCCCTAAACCAAACCAGTGGCCGGATTGGATATCGGATTCTTGGCCCGATCAAGTTCCCACAGCCGAATTTGTCTATAAAATACCCGGATTGCCGTGAGAAATTTCCGTGTGCAGCGCGGAACAAAATGGGGGAAACGCGGAATGGAATTCGAGACGCTGGTACAGACACGCAAAAGCGTGCGCGGGTTCAAGAAGCAGCCGGTGTCCCGGGCGACCGTCGAGGAGATCATCGAGGTGGCCAAGCGCGCGCCGTCCTCGATGAACACCCAGCCCTGGCACGTCCATGTCCTGACCGGGGCGCCGCTGGAAGAAGTGCGCCGCCGCAACATGGAGGAGATGATCGCCGGCGCCAAGGCCAAGCGCGACATCATCAGCCATGGCGAGTATCAGGGCGTGCACCGCGGCCGCCAGGTCGACATCGCCAAGAAGCTGTTCGGCGCCATGGGGATTGCCCGCGACGACAAGCCGATGCGGCAGGATTGGGTGCTGCGCGGCTTCCGCCAGTTCGACGCCCCGGTCTCGCTGGTCCTGGCCTATGACCGGATCCTCGATCCCGGCGCGGTCTGCCATTTCGACCTCGGCGCGCTCTGCTACGGCATCGTCCTGGCAGCTTGGGATCGCGGCCTCGGCAGCGTGATCAACGGCCAGGGCATCATGCGCTCCGACATCGTGCGCGAGGTCGCCAATATCCCGGAAGACCAGGTGATCATGACCTGCGTCGCGATGGGCTATCCCGACGACAGTTTTGCCGCCAACGCGGTGCGGTCGGACCGCGAGGCCAACGGCGATTTTGTCCGCTATGTCGGCTTTGCCGACTAGGAAGGCTGCGGCCAGTGCGGGGGCATCGGCGATCTGATCGTCGATCGCTTGCTTGCAGCCAATAACCTTGAGCTGCGTGATCGGTTGCTCGATGCGCTCGAGCGTCCGGCGCAATTGCGCACGTGCTGACCGCGCCGCGGGATATTGAATTCCGCTCCATGAAACCCTCGCGTGAGCGTGAGCGCGTGCGCGCGTTTCCGCTATTCTTGCCGACAAAGAATGCGCTACTGGTTTTGTGAAGCGAAACAGCACAGGCGAGGAATCTCAGATGAGCGATGATGAACAGACAGCCATGATCCGCGAGACCGTCGCCAGATTCGTCGATCGCGAACTCATCCCGCTCGAGCCGCAATATCTGAAATCGAAGCTGCCCGGCAGCGATCATCCCGAGCTCACCGCAGAGCAGCGCAAGCGGCTGCGCGATGTCTCGAAGGAACTCGGCCTCTGGGGCCTCGATGCGCCCGAGGATCTCGGTGGCCACGATTTGCCGACGCGCACGATGGCCGCGGTGCATGAAGAACTCGGCCGCAGCTGCGTGCCGTTCGTGCTGCCGCCGGACTCGCCGAACCTGCGCATGCTGCAGGCGGTCGGCACCGAGGCGCAGAAGAAGAAATATCTGCAGCCCTATATCGAGGGCCGGATGACGTCGGCGATCGCGATCTCCGAGCCCGGCGCCGGCGGCGATCCCGCGGGCATGAAGACGCGCGCGGTGCTCGACGGCGAGCAGTGGGTGCTGAATGGCCGCAAGATCTGGATCAGCAATGCGCGTGCCGCCGACTTCATCATCGTGATGGCGCGCGTCGGCAACGACCAGCGCCAGGGCGGCATCACCTCCTTCATCGTCGAGAAGGGCACGCCCGGCTTCATCATCGAGCGTGAGATCCCGATGGTCGGCGGCGGCTCGACCTATGAGATCGTGTTCGAGGACTGCCGCATCCCGAAGGACTCGGTGCTGGGCGAGGTCGGCAAGGGCTATGCGCCGATGCAGCTGCGCCTGCGCACGCGGCGGCTCGAGATGGGATCGACCTGTGTCGGCATCACCAAGCGCGCGCTCGACATGATGTGCGAGCACGCCAAGCAGCGCGAGACGTTCGGCGTCAAGCTCGCCGAGCGCCAGGCGATCCAGTGGTGGATCGCCGACATCTCCACGCGCATGCATGCGTGCCGGCTGATGGTGCGCGAGGCCGCCGACAAGACCGATCGCGGCGAGGACATCCGCTACGAGGCCTCGATGATCAAGGTGTTTGCGACCGAGATGGCCTATGACGCCTGCGACCACGCCATGCAGACGCTCGGCGCACTCGGCGTGACGCTGGAATTGCCGCTCAACGCGCTCTGGCAGAAGGCCCGCCTGATGCGGGTGTACGAAGGCCCGAGCGAGGTCCATCGCCAGGCGATCGCCCGCCGTGTGCTCGGCCTGCGTGGCGGCTAGCACGTGGAGTGAGCCACGTTACCCTTCGATGACGTCATGACGAACGTAGGATGGGTAGAGCGAAGCGAAACCCATCAACACTCGCAGCGAAGCGACGGGTTTCGCTTCGCTCTACCCATCCTACGGATTCAGGACTACGCCGCCCGCACGTCGGACAGGAAGCGGTTGACCTGGCCGGCGAGGTCCTTGGACTGCGTCGAGAGCTGTTCGGCCGCGCCCAGCACCTGGGTTGCCGCCGCGCCGGTGTCGTCGGCGGCGCGCTGCACGCCGGAGATGTTGGAATTGACCTCCTGCGTGCCGCGCGGCTTCCTGAACGCTACGCGAGATTTCCTTGGTCGCCGAGCCCTGTTCCTCGATCGCGGCCGCAATCGCGGTGCCGATCTGGTCGATTTCGGTGATGACGTCGACGACGCTGCGGATGGCAGTCACGGTCTCGTCGCTCGCGGTCTGGATCGCGGTGATCTGCTCGGAGATCTCTGTGGTCGCCTTCGCGGTCTGGCCGGCCAGCGACTTCACTTCTGAGGCGACGACGGCAAAGCCGCGGCCGGCCTCGCCGGCGCGGGCCGCCTCGATGGTGGCGTTGAGCGCGAGCAAATTGGTCTGCGCGGCGATGCTCTGGATCAACGTCACGACGTCGCCGATCTTCTGAGCGCCCTCGGCCAGCGAGCGGGCGGTGTCGCCGGTGCGCCTTGCATGATCGACCGCGCGCGCGGCGATCTCGGTCGAGGTCGCGACCTGGCGGGCGATCTCCGAGATCGAGGACGTCAGTTCCTCGGTCGCGCTCGCGACCGTCTGCACGTTGGTCGAGGTCTGATCCGACGCCGCGGCGACGAGCGCGGCCTGGCGGTTGGTGGCGGCGGCGGTGGCCGACATCGATTGCGCGGTGTCCTCCATCACCGAGGACGCGGCCGACAATCCGCCGACCAGTTCGGTGACCTTGGCTTCGAAGGCGCGGGTCAGGTCGTCGAGCACGCGGGCGCGGCGCATCTTGACGTCGCTCTCGGCTTCCTTCTCGCTCGCGAGGCGATCGGCCTCAATCCTGTTGTCCTTGAACACCTGGACGGCAGCGGCCATCGCGCCGATCTCGTCGTTGCGCGCGGCGCCCGGGATCGCCTCGGCGACGTCGCCCGCGGCGAGGCGCGACATTCGGCCGGTGAGGGCGGCGATTGGGTTGAGGATGCGGCGACGAACCACGACGATGAGGCCGGCACTGACGGCAATGACCGCGAGCAACCCGATCAGTGCAATCACGAAGCTGAAGCGCGCCGACGAATAGGCGCCCGCAAGGACCTGCTCGGCATTCTCGTAGAACGCGTCGCGCACGGTGATGATGGCGGCGAGGCCGATCTGCGATTCCGGATAGTAGGTATCGAGATCCAGCTCGTACTTGCCGGTCACTGCGCCTTCCTTGGCAAGCTTCAGCGCCTTGCCGAAGCGCTCGACATAGTCGGCCTGCATCTTGCCGAGCGCCGTCATGACGTTGGTGGGCGTCGCCGGATTGTTGCGCAATTCCTGCAGCGTCGAGAGGATCTGCTCGGTGCGGCCGGTCGAGCGGTAGAGTTCCAGCTTCTCCTGATCGGTCGCGACGCGCTTGGCGCCGACCAGCGCCTTGTGCAGGCTGGCATTGAGGCCGCCGGTGTCGCGCAGCATCCAGGCAACGTTGGCGTAGCTGGCCTGGCGATAGGCATTGCCGTCGAGGCCGGCGAGGCGGCGCACCTGCTCGTCGAGCAGCGTGGTGACACCGGCGTTGAACGCGGAATTGTCGGCGACGATCTTGCCGGCGGCCGGGCGGCGGGCATCGGCCGGACCTGAGATTGCAGCCGCGATGGCGTCGCGCAGCCCGGCAAACTTCACCTTCAGCGCGTCGATCTCGCGCGCAACGGCCTCGCCGTCGTCGAGCGATCCCGGCAAGGTGGCGCGCACCTGGTTGACCTTGGCCAGCGCGCCATCGGTCAGCTGACGCTGGCGGTCGAGTTCGGCGATCTGCTTCGGATCGATCGTGCCGCCTGCGAGCAGCAGGTTGGTGGCATAGCCCCGCTCGGGGTTCATGTAGCGCGGGATATCACCGACGGCGCGGACGATCTCGAGCCGGCTCTGCGCGGTCGAGACCTTGTCCATGGTCTGGTACTTGGTCGCCGCGACATAGGCCGCCAGGCCGCCGCCGACCGCGGACAATGAGATGATCGCGGCCGTCAGGAGAGTACCGATTTTCATGGGATGCGCGCCATTTCTTGACGAAAGAGGGAAGGCCTCAACCGTACCGGGTGCGCATTAAGCTAGGGTTTATGATGCGGGAGCGGTGGCGGTCCCGCACATTCGTATTGTCCGAAAGTCGGAGGCGCCGGGTCGCTCGGCCGCGCGTGGCGGCATGGCGTGCCGATCGGTCAGCGTTCGTCGTCGTCAGCGCCCTTGGTCGCGGTGCGGTGCTGGGTCGCGCCGCTGGAGCCGGCCTCGCCGCAGGGAAGCTGGTTCCAGGTGCCGTCGGCGGCCTGTTGGTAGGCCTGGCAGCCGGTCGAATTGGTTGTGGTGGCGGCTTTCTCGTCGGCTTTCTGCCGCTCGGCACTCTTCGCCAGCGCCGGCGTGGCAACGGCGGCGATGGCCGCGAGCGAGCCTGCGAAAACCAGCTTTGCGATTCGCATGTCGGGTTCTCCTTCTCGAAGCGAACGCATATCCAGAAAACAAATCTGGCAATTTTTGGCCGCGGCGAGGGACCTGCGACGAATTGCTTAATGCCGGGAAAACGCGCCGGATATGCCGTTAACATCTGCGCGCCAGCCGCAGGACGGCTGTCGCAGCGCTGTGGTAGGATCGCGCCATCATGACCCACCGCATTCTCGTTCTCTACGGCTCCTATCGTTCGGATCGCATGGGCATCCGCCTGGCGCACTTCGTCGTCGACGGCCTTCGTGCGCGCGGCAACGATGTCGAGTTGATCGACGCCAAGGAGGTCGGCCTGCCGATGCTCGACCGGATGTACAAGGAACACCCCAAGGGCCAGGCGCCGGCCGTGCTCGAAACGCTCGCCGGAAAGATCCGCGACGCCGACGGCTTCCTGTTCGTCACCGGCGAATACAATTGGGGCATCCAGCCAGGGCTGAAGAACCTGACCGATCATTTCCTCGAGGAATGGTTCTGGCGTCCGGCGGCGATCGCGAGCTACTCGGCCGGGCGTTTCGCCGGTGCGCGCGCCGCGACCGCCTGGCACGGCACGCTGTCGGAGATGGGCATGGTGGTGGTGTCGAGCACGATCAGCGCAGGGCCGATCGCGCAGACCCTGTCCGCCGAAGGCAAGCCGATCGGCGAGGGCGGCAAGTCGCTCGAACGCGCCTTTCCACGCTTTGCCGACGACTTCACCTGGTGGATCGAAGCCGCCAAGGCACAGCGGGCGCGCAAGGCGCCGCCGTACTGAGCGCCGGTCTGCACGTCCTCGGAGATAGGCATCATGAGCCTCTTCACATCGCCTTTCGATCCCGCGCGCGAGGCAGTCTTGGTGACCGGCGCCGGCAACGGCATCGGCCGCGCCATCGCGCAGGCCCTGGTCGGCGAGGGCGTGCGCACGGTGTTCGCCGACCTGCACGAGGACAAGGTCCTGGCCGCCATCAAGGCCGCCGCACATCCCGAACTTGCCGTGCCCTGGGTCGGTGATCTCGCGCAGCGCGCGGCGGGCGATGCCCTGCTGGCACATGCGCAAGCCGCGGTCGGGCAGGTGACGCATTTCGTCCATAGCGCTTCGCCGCCGCGCCGCGAGGCCGATCACGCGATGGCGGTCGATGAAGAGACCTGGCGGCAGATGCACGCGGTCAACCTCGATGCCGGCTTTCATCTGTCGCGCGAACTGGCGCGCAAGCTGATCGCGGCGAAGCGGCCTGGCTCGTTTCTGCTGCTCACCTCGCTGCACGCCGGCACGCCGCGCAACCTGCCGCATTACTCGACGGCGAAGGCCGGCATGGCGATGCTGGTGAAGGAGCTTGCCAAGAGCTGGGGCCGCTACGGCATTCGCGTCAATGCGCTGGTGCCCGGCGCGATCGCGGCAGGCGGCTTCGTCGCCGACCCCGCGCTGGCCAAGCACATTCCGCTCGGGCGGCTTGGTCAGGCGGACGATCTCGCGCCGATGGCGCTCGCCGTGCTCTCGCACAGGCTCTCCGGCTACGTCACCGGCGCATCGATCGTGGTCGATGGCGGCCTCTCGCTGACCAACTGGTTCGCGCCGCCGGAGCTCGATTGAGAAGCGAAATTTACTCTTTCGTTCGGATGTAGCCCGCCAGCCGCGTCTTCTGGTCTTGGCACCAGGTCGTAATGCTGCGGGCGCGGCGCTGGTCGAGGTCGGTGGTCTGGGTCGCGATC
>NZ_JACMYP010000079.1 GCF_020889705.1 Bradyrhizobium altum
GCCGCCGGCGCCTTGCGGCGCCGCTCGGCGATGGTGCGGCCCGGTCCGCCGTCGAAATCGATGATGAAGACGTCGTCCTTGACGACCAGCAACTGGCCGAGATGCAAATCGCCATGATGGCGGATGCTGAACCCGTCGGTCTCGCGCGGCAGCAGCGCCTTGAGCCGTTCCGGCAGCATGTCGTGCTGGGCTTGCAACTGATCAGCCAGCAGCCGGTCGGCCTCTTTCAGGGAGCCGCGCCGCTGCTTCAGCGCGTCGAACACGCGCTCGGCGCGCGCCATGATCTCGTCGCTCCAGCGCTGCAGATCTTCGGGCCTGGTCGGTTCGGGCGCGAAGTCCGGCAGGTCGCGGTTGCTGGCGAGCGCGATGTGCAACTCGGCGAGACGTTTTCCGCTGTGCGACAGATGGCGCAGATAAGTCGCATGATCACCGTTCTCATCGGGATTTTCGCTCGCCGCCAGCAGGCGCTGCCGCTCGACGAGGCGATCGAGGTGCGCAGCGGCCACGGTCCAGAGGTCGCCTTGGTTGACCACCATGGCGTGCAGCACCGCGATCGCGCTGCGATTGTCACCCTCCACCAGTTCCGATGTGCCGAGCAATGCGGGCGTGTTGGGGAAATTGACCACTTCGGTGAGGAAGCGGCCCATCTCGATCTCCGGATTGATGCCGACCTCGAGCTTCCGGTAGATCTTGGTGACATATTCGTTGTCGACCAGCGCGGTCGAGTGCGGCTGATCGTTCTCGAAGACGCGGATCCGCTCGGGCTGCCGGACCGGGCGGTCGGAGAAGCGGCTGGTCGGCCGGAATTCGAGCTTCAGGCCCTGTTCGCCCTCGTCGACGATGAGGTTTTCCCTGAGATTGCGCAGGAACAGGCCGGTGAAGATCTGGTCGGTGGCGACATCGAGCAGCGTGCCCTCGCGCGCGCCCTGACGGACCGCGGCAAAGGCGCGCGGGTTGTAGCGCTCGCGGTCGAAGCGTACCCATTCGATCTGCATCGGCAGCACGTAGCGGCTGGTGTTGCCGCGCTCCGTGGTTTCGAAGAAGATCAGCCAGGGCCGGTTGTCGCCGATGTCGCAGAACGGGATCGCGGACACCAGCGTCGGCTGGATCGCCTTCGCGGAATGCTCCGGGTACCAGCGCGTGCGGGCGAGATGGCCGGGCAGCACGTCGTGCTCGAACACGCCACGCTCCCGCGCCAGCGACGTCCAGGTCGAACCGAGCGGCACGACCAGCGTCTCGAACTCTGGCACCGCCCGCGGCTTCACCGGCTCGGACTTGTCGCGCTCCTGCAGCTGGAACCAGTAGAAGCCGTAAGGCGCGAGCGTGATCATGTAGGGCAGCTCGCCGATCGCCGGGAAGCGCGTGCGTCCGAGCATCTCGAGCGGAATGCGATCCTTGAAGGCGGAGAGGTCGAGTTCGGTGGCCTGCGCCGAGCGCGACAGATTGGCGACGCACAGGATCGCCTCGCCCTGGTACTGGCGCACATAGGCGAGCACCGAGCGGTTCTCCGGGCGGATGAAGGTCATGGTGCCGCGCCCGAAGGCGAGCGTCGACTTGCGCACCGCGATCAGCCGCTTGGTCGCCGACAGCAGCGACGACAGGCTGCGCGACTGCGCCTCGACATTCACGGCCTCGTAGCCGTAGACCGGGTCCATGATCATCGGCGCATAGAGCCGCGCCGGGTCGGCGCGCGAGAAGCCGCCGTTGCGGTCCGGCGACCACTGCATCGGCGTCCGCACGCCGTTGCGATCGCCGAGATAGATGTTGTCGCCCATGCCGATCTCGTCGCCGTAATAGATGATCGGCGTGCCGGGGAACGACAGCAGGAGCGAGTTCATCAGCTCGATCTTGCGCCGGTCATTGTCCATCAGTGGCGCAAGGCGCCGGCGGATGCCGACATTGATGCGGGCGCGCGGGTCGTTGGCGTAGGTCGACCACAGATAGTCGCGCTCGACATCGGTGACCATTTCCAAGGTCAGCTCGTCGTGATTACGCAGGAACAGCGCCCACTGGGCCGCGGCCGGAATGTCGGGGGTCTGGCGCAGGATGTCGGTGATCGGAAAGCGGTCTTCCTGCGCGATCGCCATGTAGATGCGCGGCATCAGCGGGAAGTGATAGGCCATGTGGCATTCGTCGCCATGGCCGAAATATTCCTGCACGTCCTCCGGCCATTGATTGGCCTCGGCCAGCAGGATCTTGCCCTTGGCGTAGGCGTCGAGCTCCTGGCGCAGCCGCTTGATGATGGCATGCGTCTCCGGCAGGTTCTCGTTGTTGGTGCCGTCGCGCTCGCACAGATAGGGAATGGCGTCGAGCCGGAAGCCGTCGACGCCGGTGTCGAGCCAGCGCTTCATCACCTGGACGATGGCGCGCACCACGCGCGGATTGTCGAAGTTGAGGTCCGGCTGGTGCGAGAAGAAGCGGTGCCAGTAGAACTGGCCGGCCTCGGGATCCCAGGTCCAGTTCGACTTTTCCGTATCGGTAAAGATGATCCTTGTATCGAGGTATTTCTGGTCGGTGTCGCTCCAGACGTACCAACTGCGCGCGCTCGAATTCGGCGGGCTGCGGCGCGCGCGCTTGAACCAGGCATGCTGGTCCGAGGTGTGGTTGACGACGAGCTCGGTGATGACGCGCAGGCCGCGCTTCTTGGCTTCCTGGATGAAGCGCTTGAAGTCCTTCATCGTCCCGAAATCGGGATTGATGTCGCCATAGTCGCCGATGTCGTAGCCGTCGTCGCGGCCGGGCGAGGGATAGAACGGCAACAGCCACAGCGCGGTGACACCGAGCTCCTGCAGATAGCCGAGTTTCTCCGTCAGCCCCGCGAAGTCGCCGATGCCGTCATTGTTGCTGTCGGCGAACGCCTTGACGTGCAGCTGGTAGATGATGGCGTCCTTGTACCACAGCTGGTCCGCGGTCTCGGTCGCGACCTTCTCCTTGATGTCGACGTTGGAGAATACGTTCATGACGGCTCCTTCAGGCGACACAGCGCAACAGCAATGCGGGATCGCGCGCAGGATCCAGACGCAGGCGGATGCCCCCCCATTCGAGCGCATGGCGCTCGCCGTTGACAAGGTCTTCCACTTCCGTGACGGGGCGGCGGGCTTCGCCACGGCCGACCATGACGTCGCCGAGCGGAAGCCAGACCTCACGCAACTCGCCCGACAATGCAATCGCGGCCGCGATCACATTGCTCTGATCGACCGCCTCCTTGACGAAGCCGATCACGCCGCCGTCATCGACATTGATAAAGCGCAGATTGGCGAATTGTTGCAGGGCCGGATTGCCGCGCCTGATCTGGTTGAGGGCTGCGATATAGGGCTTGATGTTCCCGGCCTGGTCCCAGTCGCGAACCCTGATCTCGTATTTCTCTGAGTTGAGATACTCCTCGCGGCCGGGCACCGGCGCGTGCTCGAGCAATTCGAAGCCGCTGGTGATGCCGTAGCTGCTTGAAAGCGTCGCGGCCAGCGCGAGACGCGACTTGAACATCCAGGATTCGCCGCTTTGCAGGTGGAAGGGCAGGATGTCAGGTGTGTTGACGAAGAAATTCGGCCGAAAGAAGTCGCGATCGGGATAGGATATCAACTCGCCGAGATACTGTTCGAGCTCGAGGCGCTGCGTGCGCCAGGTGAAGTAAGTATAGGACTGCGTGAAGCCGAGCTTGGCGAGACCCTTCATCAGTTTCGGCCGCGCGAACGCCTCCGAAAGGAACAGCACGTCCGGATCGCTGTCCTGCACCTCGCGGATCAGCCATTCCCAGAATGCCAGCGGCTTGGTGTGCGGATTGTCGACCCGGAATATCTTCACGCCCTGTTCGACCCAGAACAGCACCACATCGCGCAGCGCACGCCATAGCGCGGCCGCATCCGCGGATCCGAAATCGGGATTGATGACATCGTCCCAGCGCTGCGGCGGATGTTCGGCCGTACGCATCGATCCGTCCGGACGCCGCTTGAACCACTCCGGATGCGCGGTCACCCAGGGATGATCGGGCGAGCACTGCACGGCGAAATCGAGCGCCACCTCGAGGCCATGGGCGTGGCATGCCGCCACGAAAGCGCGGAAGTCGTCGAGCGTGCCGAGCTCCGGATGCACCGCGTCGTGGCCGCCCTCGGCCGCGCCGATCGCATAGGGGCTGCCGGGATCGCCTGGCTGCGCGATGGCGGCATTGTTGCGGCCCTTGCGATGGGTCCGCCCGATCGGGTGGATCGGCGCCAGCAATACTACGTCGAAGCCCATCGCCGCGATATCGGGCAGCCGCGCGATACAGTCGTTGAAGGTCGCGTGCAGGCCCGGTGTCTTCCCCTGGCTGCGCGGAAACATCTGGTACCACGCGCCGCTGCGGGCCCGCGGCCGGTCCGCGGTCAGGGGATAAAGCTGCGATCGCACCAGGTCGCGGCGAAACTGGCTGCCGGCCATCGCCTCACGCAATTCCGGTGCGAGCAGCGCGCCCGGCTCGCCAGTCTGCAGAAAGATTTCGCACTGCCTGATGATGATTGCGGCCGCGGCCGGGCCACCAGCCTGCGCCCGGGTCAGCATGCCCGCGCCTTCGACGGCATCCAGCGTGTGGTCGCCGCCGTCGCGCTGCTTCTGCTCGAAACGATGCCGCCAGCTGGCGAATTCGTCGGTCCAGGCCTCGATCGCGAAGCTGTAGCGGCCGGGCCGGTCGGGTACGAAGGCGCCGCTCCAGCGGTCGTCGCTGTGCAGCGTCATCGGCGCGTGTTGCCATTCGCCGTCGCCCTCATGCCGCCACACCAATGCCGCCGCGATCACATCATGTCCGTCACGGTAGATATCGGCCCACACCTCGACAGGTTCGCCCGCGATGCGCTTGACCGCAAAGCGGCCGCCATCAACCGACGGATAGACATCGGTAATATGAAAAGTGCCGTGGGCACTCTCGACAGGCCGGGCGGTTTTGTTCACGGTGATGCCGCCATTGAATAGGCAAATGAAGTCCCGGCGCCGGGAAGGAGGCACGCCAGACCCATATAGAAAGCCGCTCGCCGGGCAATGGTTCCCGGTGGGAACGCCGGATAGGGTAGAGCGTTGAACATCAACTATCCCTTTCCCGTATCAGTACAATTTAGCAACGATCCCGATACCGTTGCGAGCAAGCAGCGTGCCGAATGGACCTTTACGCCAAAGCCCAGACCCTGGGAATCCAGACCGAGTATATCGATGGTAGCGGTCACCGCCGTGTGACAACCCCCGAGGCGCTGACGGCGATCCTCGCGGCGCTGCCGCCCCAGACGCCGCGTCGGATGATCGCCGATCCCGTGGTCGTCAGAGGCGGCCATGGCGGACAGACGCAACTCGCGGAGACGGCCCGGCTTCCGGTGCAATGGAAGCTCACCAACGGCACTGCGGTGCTCGCGCAAGGCGAGGCGCATGAGCGGAGTGTGACGTTGCCGTCGGGCCTGCCCGAGGGCGTGCACCGGTTGCAGCTGAAGGACGCATCGGGCAGCGAGGAACTGCCGCTTCTGGTGGCGCCGGACGGCGCATTCGGCGGCGCGTTCGACCGCTGCTGGGTGATCGCGGTCCAACTCTATGGCGTGCGGTCCGCGCGCAACTGGGGCATCGGTGACTTCACCGATCTGCAAGGCCTGCTCGAATTCGCCCATCGGCTCGGCGCCGACGGCATCGGGCTCAATCCGCTGCATGCGCTGTTCGACGATCGGCCTGGCGATTGCAGCCCATACTCGCCGAACAGCCGGCTGTTCCTCAACGCGCTCTATATCGACGTCGCGAAGATTCCCGAATTCCGCGCCGATGCCGAAACCCAAGCCGCGCTGGCGCAGCTCCGCAGCCGCGACATGGTCGACTATGTCGGTGCCGCCGCGCTGAAATGGCCTGCGCTGCGCGCGGCTTTCGCAGCCTTCAAGGCCAATCCCGGCCTCGGCCGCTGGCAGGATTTCGAGGCCTATCGCAAGCAGCAGGGCGTGCTGCTGTCGCGCTTCGCCTGCTTCGAGGTGATGCGGCACAAATTCAACACGCCGTGGTGGGAATGGCCGGACGAATGGCGGCAGCCCAACGATACGGCGTGCGCGAAATTGCGCCGGGCGCGCGACACCGCCACTGAGGTCGAATTCGTTGAATTCGTGCAATGGACCGCGGATCGGCAGCTCGGCGCCTGCCAGGCGCTCGCGCACAAGCTCGGCATGCGGGTCGGACTTTATCTCGATGTTGCCGTCGGCGTGCAGTCGGATGGCTTCGACGCCTGGAATGAGCAGGTCGCGATCTCGCGTCATCTCGGCGTTGGCGCGCCGCCCGATCCGCTCAACACCGCGGGCCAGGATTGGGGGCTTGCCGGCTTCAATGCCGCGGGCCTCGAGCAGCGCTCGTTCGAGCCGTTCAGGCAAATGTTGCGCGCCTCGATGCGCCATGCCGGCGCGATCAGGCTCGACCACGCCTTCGGGCTGAAGCGGCTCTATCTGGTGCCGCGCGGGTTCGGCCCGGCCAATGGCGCCTATGTGCTGATGCCGTTCGAGGCGTTGCTGGCGGCGACCGCGCAGGAGAGCGTTGCGAGCCGCTGCGTCGTGATCGGCGAGGACCTCGGCACCGTGCCCCCGGGGTTCCGCGAGCAGATGAACGGCTGGCGCATCTGGTCCTATCTCGTGATGATGTTCGAGACCGACGACCAGGGCGTGTTCCGCAACGCCGATTACTATCTGCCGAACGCGCTGGTGACGTTCAACACCCACGACCTGTCGACCTACGCCGGCTGGCGCTCGTTCAGCGACCTCAAGACCAAGCGCGCGCTCGGGATCGATCCCGGCGAGACCGACCAGGGGCGCTGGGATGCGCTCGGCCATCTCGACGACGTGCTGCGCC
Organism: Bradyrhizobium altum; assembly: GCF_020889705.1. Taxonomy (GTDB): domain Bacteria; phylum Pseudomonadota; class Alphaproteobacteria; order Rhizobiales; family Xanthobacteraceae; genus Bradyrhizobium; species Bradyrhizobium altum. Next base: position 6,829 of record NZ_JACMYP010000079.1, read on the forward strand.
GGCACGACATTCACCACAATGATTTCTATTCGGTGGTGAACTTCATGGCACGGACGCGGTCGCGGATGATGGCGGTTTCGATGGAGGATTTGCTCGGCATCGTCGAGCAGCCGAACATCCCGGGCACCGTCTACGAGCATCCGAACTGGAAACGGCGGCTGCCGGTCTCGATCGAGCATCTCGCGTCGGCGATCGACGTCGACGCACTCAGGCGTGCAACTCGCGAGCGGTCGCACGCCTGACAACGCGGAGCACGGCGCGTGGCCTCTCGCATCGAAGACTATGGACTGATCGGCGATTGCGAGACCGCAGCGCTGGTCGGTCGCGACGGCTCGATCGACTGGCTGTGCTGGCCGGCGTTCGATTCCGACGCCTGCTTTGCGGCGCTGCTTGGCACGTCGCGGAATGGCCGCTGGCTGCTGGCGCCCGCCGGCGAGATCAGGCAGACCTCCCGCCGCTATCGGGACGATACGCTGATCCTGGAGACGCGGTTCGAGACCGAAGGCGGCGTGGTCGCGCTGATCGACTTCATGCCGCCGCGCGGCAATGCTTCCGACGTGGTCCGCCTGGTGCGTGGCATCAGCGGCCGCGTCAAGATGCACATGGAGCTGGTGATCCGCTTCGGCTTCGGGGTCGATGTCCCCTGGGTGAAGAAGAACCCCGACGGCGAGGGGCTGCTGGCGATCAGCGGGCAGGACATGACCGTGCTGCGCACGCCGGTCAAGACATCGGGCAAGGACCTGACCACGATCGCCGATTTCGAGATCGGCGAGGGCGATACCGTGCCGTTCGTCCTGACATATGGCGCGTCGTATCAACCGGTGCCGGAGCCGATCGATCCCGGGGCGGCGCTGAAGGATACCGAGGAATACTGGAAGGAGTGGTGCAGCCGTTCGACCTATGACGGCAGCTACCAGCGCGGTCTCGTGATGCGCTCGCTGATCACGTTGAAGGCACTGACCTTCAGGCCGACCGGCGGCATCGTCGCGGCACCGACCACGTCGTTGCCGGAAAAGCTCGGCGGCGCGCGCAACTGGGACTACCGGTTCTGCTGGCTGCGCGATGCCACCTTCACCCTGCTGGCGCTGATGAATTCGGGCTATACCGAGGAAGCCGCCGCCTGGCACAACTGGCTGCTGCGGGCCGCGGCCGGCGCGCCGGCCAACATGCAGATCATGTACGGCATCCTGGGGCAGCGGCGCCTCCTGGAATGGGAAGCCGGATGGCTGCCCGGTTATGAAGGCGCGCAGCCGGTCCGCGTCGGCAATGCCGCACATGCGCAGCTGCAACTCGACGTCTACGGCGAGCTGATCGACGCCTTCCACCAGGCTCGTATGGCCAAGCTGAAGCTCGACGAGGAGAACTGGTCGCTCGAATGCACCGTCGTCAGTCATCTCGCCGACGTCTGGGACCAGCCGGATCACGGCATCTGGGAGCGGCGCGGCACGCCCAGACACTACGTGTTCTCCAAGGTGATGTGCTGGGTCGCCTTCGACCGCGCCATCAAGAGCGCGGAGCGGTTCGGCTTCAAGGGGCCGCTGGTCAAATGGCGGGTGCTGCGCGAGGCCATTCATCGCGACGTCTGCCGGCGGGGCTTCGATCCTGGTCTCAACAGCTTCGTCGAAAGCTATGGCTCAAAGCTGCTCGACGCCAGCCTGCTGCTGCTGCCGTCGGTCGGCTTCCTGCCGCCGGCCGATCCGCGCATCCGCGGCACGATCGCGGCGGTCGAACAGCACATGATCCGCGACGGGTTCGTGCTGCGGCACGATCCGCGCGAGGTGTCCGACGAAATCCAGCCGATCGAGGGCGCGTTCCTGGCCTGCAGCCTGTGGCTTGCCGACGCCCATGTGCTGGCGGGAGATCTTGACAAGGCGCAGACCATGTTCGACCGCGTCGTCGCGGTCGCCAACGATCTCGGGCTGCTGGCGGAGGAGTTCGACTCCGGCGCCGGCCGGCAGACCGGCAATTTTCCGCAGGCGCTGACCCATATCGCGCTGATCAACACCGCGCACAATCTCAGCGCCGCCAGGGCCGATGCCGAGAAGCCGGCGGTGCAGCGGTCGACCTGATCGTGGTTTTTGCTTTGCACACGATCTTCTTAGAAAGCCGCCCTAACGGCCCATCGTCAGCACCGTGTCCATCGCGCGCGCGAAACCGTCGTGCTCGTTGGTTTCGGTGACATGGGTGGCGCGCGCCTTCACGTCATCGCTGGCATTGCCCATCGCGAACGAGACGCCGCTCCGCGCAAACATCGGCAGATCGTTCTGCATGTCGCCGATCGTGGCGACATTCTCGAGCGCCACGCCGAGGCGCTTCGCGATGCCCTCGACGAAGGTGCCCTTGTCGTGGCCGGGCGGGGTGACGTCGAGATAATAGGTCTGCGAGCGGACCGCGGTCGCATCATTGCCGACCATCTGCTGCATCTCCGCTTCGCAGCGCTGCAGCAGGGGCGCATCCGAGCTCGCGCCGACGATCTTGCAGGCCTGGTCGAGATAGGGCGTGAAATCGCTGACGATGGTCGGATCATGCTTGATCGCGCGCTTTTCGTGCGCGTTGTACTCGCCGTCGGGATTTCGGGTCAGCCAGCGGTCGTTGGTGAACAGCCAGGTGTCGACGCCGCGCTCGCGGAGCAGATCGATGCTGCGTTTGGCGACGGCAGGGGGGATCAAATGCTGCTCGATCGGCTTCAATTGCGGATCGACGATCGAAGAGCCGTTGAAGGCGCCGATCGGCAGCGTGATCGCGAGCGGCGCGACCAGAAAGCCCATCCCGATCGTCGGCCGGCTGGAGACGATGGTGAAGCCGATGCCGGCCTCGTGCAGTCTGCGCACCGCGGTCAGGGCGCCGTCGGTCAGGGTCTTGTCCTTGGTGAGCAGCGTGCCGTCGACATCGGATACGACAAGGGCAATGCGGGTCATGGGCGGTCCAGCTTCAGTTGACTGACAATGTCTTCGACGATGGTGTCGACCGAACGGTCGATCGCAACCGTGATCGGGCGTTCGTCCGGTGTCGGCGGCTCCAGCGTCTTGAACTGGCTGGCGAGCAGGGCCGGCGGCATGAAATGGTCCTTGCGCGCGGCGAGCCGCGTGGCGATCAGCTCTTGCGTGCCGTCGAGGAAGACGATGCGGATATCGTCGCGGCCATGCACCAGGATGTCGCGATAGGCGCGCTTCAGCGCGGAGCAGGCGATGACGGCGCGTTCGCGGACGCCGCAGGTGCGGTCGATCTCATTGGCGATGGCGCGCAGCCAGGGCCAGCGATCCTCGTCGGTGAGCGGCTGGCCGGAATGCATTTTCGCGACATTGCTCGGCGGGTGAAAACTGTCGCCGTCCTCGAAGCGCCAGCCGATCCTGATCGCAAGGCGGTCGGCGATGGTGCTCTTGCCCGAGCCGGAGACGCCCATCACGACCAGTGCGCAGGGGTTTTGCCCGTCACCCAAGAAAGTCACCCAAGAGCATCATCCACGAAAATCCTCCGGCAGCGCGGCCTGATCGATCAGCCAGACGGTTTCGCCCAGCGATCGCGCGCGGTTTGCCGGCAGGTTCTCGCCTGCGAACAGGCGCCTCAAGATCGCGCGCTTGTTTTCGCCCGCCACCTCGAACAGCATCTCGCGGCAGGAGGCGAGGGCAGGCAGGGTCAAGGAGACGCGCGGCACGAACGGCTCGACATTGGCCTTGGGCACCTCGACCACCCAGCGCTGCGTTTCCTCGACCGCGGGATAGCCCGGAAACAGCGAGGCGGTGTGGCCATCGGGCCCGATGCCCATCAGCACCAGGTCGAACAGCGGCCGCTTCGGATCGAGCTGTTCGGCGCCGTAGAAGGCCATCAGCTCGTTCTCATAAAGCGCCGCGCTGACGTCGGGATCCCTGAGATCGGCGGTGTCGGTTGCGATCGGATGGACATTGGCGGCCGGAGCGCAGCGGTCGAGGAAGGCCTGGCGCGCCATGCTCATATTGTGCAGCGGGTCCTGGCGCGGCACCAGGCGCTCGTCGCCGATGAACCAGTCGATGCGATCCCACGGAATCCGCCGGCGATAGTCCGGTGTCGCCAGCAGCTGGTAGAGCGCCTTGGGGCTGGAGCCGCCGGTGAGGCAGACCGCGATCCGGCCGCTGTTCTGGTCGATCCTGGCGATCACCCGTTCGGCGGCGGTCTGCGCCAGTGCGGCCGGATCGGCGACCGTGATGATCTTGCGCTCGCCGCTCGTGGTCATGGTCAGCTCAGCTTCCGCCAGCTGCGGCCGTCGCGCGTCAATAGCGCGTTGGCCGCCTCCGGGCCTTCGCTGCCGGCCTTGTAGGGCTGCAGGCCACGCCCGCCGGCAGTCTTCCAGGCGTCGAGGAAGGGCTGCACCGCCTGCCATCCGGCCTCGACGCTGTCGGCGCGCTGGAACAGCAGATTGTCGCCGATCATGCAGTCATAGATCAGCGTCTCGTAGCCGGTCGACGGCTCGGCCTTGAAGTAGTCCTTGTAGCGGAACTTCATCTCGACGCCGTCGATGTTGATGGCCGGGCCGGGCACCTTGGTGTTGAACTGCAGCTCGATGCCTTCGGTCGGCTCGGTCGAGATGACGAGGTAATTCTGCGACAGGCGGTCGACCGCGGTATCGCGGAACATCGCGAACGGCGCCTGCTTGAACTTGATCGCGATCTCGGTGCGCTTGGTGGTCAGTGCCTTGCCGGTGCGCAGGTAGAACGGCACGCCGGCCCAGCGCCAATTGTCGATGGTCAGCTTCAGCGCCGCATACGTCTCGGTCGAGCTGTCGGGCTTCACATCCGGCGTCTTGAGATAGTCCTCGATCTCGGTGTCGCCGATCCGGCCGCCGCGATACTGGCCGCGCACCGAGTTGGACAGCGCCTCCTGCGCGCTCTGGATCTGGATCGCGCTCAGCACCTCGGCCTTCTCCGAGCGCACCGCATGCGCGTCGAAGCGCGCCGGCGGCTCCATCGTCACCAGCGACAGCAGCTGGAACAAATGGTTCGGCACCATGTCGCGCAGCGCGCCGGTGGCGTCATAGAAGCTGCCGCGATGGCCGACGCCGAGCTTCTCGTCGACGGTGATCTGGATGTGGTCGATGTGGTTGCGATTCCAGATCGGCTCGAACATGCCGTTGGCAAAGCGCAGCACCAGGATGTTCTGGACGGTTTCCTTGCCGAGGTAATGGTCGATCCGGTAGATCTGGTGCTCGTCCATCAGCTTCAGCAGCGCGGCGTTCAGCGCCCTGGCCGACGCCAGATCGGTGCCGAACGGCTTTTCGATGATCAGCCGCCGCCACGCGCCGTTCTCCTCCAGCATGCCGGTCCGTCCGAGCTGCTCGCTGATCGGCAGGAAGGCGTTCGGCGGGGTCGCGAGATAGAACAGCCGGTTGCCACCGGTGCCGCGCGCGGTCTCGAGCTTGTCGAGCCGTTCGTTCATGGCATCGAACGAAGCGGGATCCCTCGGATCGGCCTCGATCGAGGTGACGCATTCGAACAGCTGCTTCGCGATCGCCTCGTCGACGGGGCGGGTGGCGAATTTGCGCAGCCCCTGCATCAGGCTGTCGGTCAGCTGCTCGCTCGACATGCCCTTGCGGACAATGCCGACCACGCAGAATTTCTCCGGCAGCAGATTGCCGGCGGCGAGATTGTAGAGCGCCGGGACGACCAGCCGGTGTGTCAGATCACCGGTGGCGCCGAAGATGATGAAGGAGCAAGGATCGGGTTTCTTCTGCACGTGACCTTCCGCGGTTCGTTTTAAGCCTTCTTCGGCGGCTCCTTGTGGCCGCCAAACCCTGCGCGCATCGCCGAGAGGATCTTCTCGGCGAAGGTGTGGTCCTTGCGCGAGCGGAAGCGGGTGTAGAGCGCCGCCGTCAGCACCTCGGCCGGCACCGCCTCGTCGACCGCGGCGTTGACGGTCCAGCGGCCTTCGCCGGAATCCTCGACAAAGCCGGAATAATTGTCGAGCGTGTGGTTCTGCGCCAGCGCCGACGCGGTGAGGTCGAGCAGCCAGGACGGGATCACGCTGCCGCGCCGCCAGACTTCGGCGATGTCGGCGATGTCGAGATCGAAGCGATGGTCGGGCGGCAGCGCCTCGATGTTGGCGTTCTTCAGGATGTCGAAGCCTTCGGCATAGGCCTGCATCAGGCCGTATTCGATGCCGTTGTGGATCATCTTGACGAAATGTCCCGCGCCGATCGGGCCGGCGTGGATGTAGCCCTGTTCGATGCGCGGATCGCGCTCCTCGCGGCCGGAGGTGCGCGGGATATCGCCGATGCCGGGCGCCAGCGTCTTGAAGATCGGATCGAGCCGGTCGACCACGGGTTTGTCGCCGCCGATCATCATGCAGTAGCCGCGCTCGATGCCCCAGATGCCGCCGCTGGTGCCGACATCGACATAATGCAGCCCACGCTCCCGCAGCGCCTTGCCGCGGCGGACGTCGTCCTGCCAGAAGGTGTTGCCGCCGTCGATGATGACGTCGCCGGGCTGCATCAGCTTCGACAGCGCCTCGATGGTGGCTTCGGTGATCTTGCCGGCCGGCAGCATCACCCAGGCGGTGCGCGGCGCTTCCAGCTTGAGGACGAAATCCTCCAGCGACGAGGAACCGGTGGCGTTGTCGGCGACCAGCGCCGCGACCGCCTTGGGGTCCTTGTCGTAGACCACGGTGGTGTGGCCGTTGCTCATCAGGCGGCGGACGATGTTGCCGCCCATCCGCCCGAGGCCGATCATGCCGAGTTGCATTGCTCGCCTCCGTCAGTTCAGTGCGGCCGAGATCGCGGCATCGAGCGCCGCAAGCCCGGAGGTGAGGTCGCCCTTGAGATGCACCCGCAGTGCCCGCCGGCCGCGCTCGGTGAGCACGTCGAAATCGCCGCGCGCCTGCGCCGCCTTGATGACGCCGAAGCTCGCCTTTTGGCCGGGCACCGGCAGGTCCCGGCTATCGTCGGTCGTGACCTGCAGGAACACGCCGCTGTCGGGCCCGCCCTTGTAGGCCTGCCCGGTCGAATGCAGGAAGCGCGGGCCGAACTCGGCGCAGGTCGCAAGGTGTTTCGCATCGCGCACCTTGAGCCGCATCGCCTGCATGGCGTCGATGGTGTCGCCGTCGCGCTCGATATAGGCGAGCAGGGCGACATAGTCGCCGCGGCCGGAGCGCGAGAGGTGGGCCTTGATCCAGGAATTGAGATCGCCATTGGCGCCGGCCTTGCGCAGCTCCTCGGCGTTCTGCGCGTCGGTGTAGAGCTCGACGCCATCCGCCGACACCACCGGCTGCTCGGCCGGCAGCGATCCGGTCTTCTCGAACGCCGCCGTCAGCTCGCGCGTCTTGATCTTGGCGGCCTCGACGTCGGGCTGGTTGAACGGGTTGATGCCGAGGATCGCGCCCGCCACCGCGGTCGCGATCTCGAAGCGGAAGAACTCCTGGCCGATATGGTCGATCGACTTCATCACGATCCGGACCACGGGATGGCCGGCGGCCTCGAGCGCGGCGAGCTTGGCCTCATGCGCGGCGTCGTGCTCACCCTCGGTGCGCAGGTCGATGAAGAAGCGGTCGTTGCCGTAGACCGCGGCATCGCCGATGGTCTCGCCCTCGATCGGGATCAGGCCCTTGCCGTCCTTGCCGGTCGATTCCGCGATCAGCTGCTCGGCCCAGGCGCCGAAATCGGCGACCTCGGGCGAGGCGAAGATCGTCACCTTGTCGCGGCCTTCGAGCCCGGCGATGCCCATCGCCAGCCCGAGCTGGACGCCCGGGTTTTCCTGCGGCGGCACGTCGGCGCCGCAGGAGCGCACCATGGCGAGCGTATGGCCGAGCAGGCTGCGGACGTCGATGCCCGCGGCGGCCGCCGGCACCAGGCCGAACGGCGACAGCACGGAATAGCGGCCGCCGATCGCAGGGTCGCCGTAGAAGATGCGGGCAAAGCCCTGCTTGATCGCGACCTTCTGCAGCGACGAGCCGGGATCGGTCACCGCGATGAAGCGGTGGCCGGCCTTGTCCTTGCCGATCGCCTTGGCGACCCGGTCGAAGAAATAGTCCTTCATCACGTTCGGCTCGGTGGTGCCGCCGGACTTGGAGGAGACGATGAACAGCGTCTTCGCGATGTCGACATACTCCTCCATCGCGCGCACCTGCGCCGGATCGGTGGAATCGAGCACGTGCAGCCGCGGGAAGCCGGACCGGTGCGGGAAGGTCTGGGCCAGCACCTCCGGCCCGAGGCTCGATCCGCCCATGCCGAGCACGACGGCGTCGGTGAAGTTTTGCCCTTTCACGCGCTTGGCGAAATCCTCGTAGTCGGCGACATCGGCGGTCGCGGCGCTGGTCAGCCAGCCCAGCCATTTGTCCTCGTCATCGCCGGTCCAGACCGACTTGTCCTTGTGCCAGAGCCTTCGGATCTTGGCCGACGCGCGCCATTCCTCGGTGCTTTTCTCGACCGCCTTCTCGATACCTGCGCCGAGCGCCAGCTTCTGATGGTCGATGCCGCCGCCGAGCGAGGTCGCGCGCTTGTGGGCGACCGCGCCGTACAGCTTGTCGGCCGCGTCGGCGAACAGCTTGACGCCGTCCTTGACCAGCTCCTCGGTGATCGCATCGAGCGAGATGCCGGACTTCTCCAGCTCGTCCAGCACGTGGCGGGCGTCCTCGACATTCTCCTCGAGGCTGTCGCGGACCTTGCCGTGGTCGCGGAACGCATCGAGGGTTGCCGGCGGCACGGTGTTGACGGTGTCGGGGCCGATCAGCTCCTCGACATAGAGCACGTCGCTATAGTCCTTGTTCTTGGTGCCGGTCGACGCCCACAGCAGCCGCTGCGGCTTGGCGCCCTTGGCGGTGAGCTTGTCCCAGCGCGGGCCCGAGAACAGGCGCTTGTAGTCCTGGTAGGCGAGCTTTGCATTGGCGATCGCGACCTTGCCCTTCAGCGCGGCAAGCCGCTCCTTCTCGGACGGGTCGTTGGCGCGTGCGATCTTCTCGTCGAGCTGCTTGTCGACGGCAGAGTCGATGCGGCTGACGAAGAAGCTGGCGACGCTTGCGACATGAGAGGGGTCGCCGCCCTTGGCGACGTACTTCTCCAGGCCCTTGAGATAGGCCTCCGCGACCTGGCGATAGACCTTCTGCGAGAACAGCAGCGTGATGTTGATGCTGATGCCTTCGCCGATCAGATATTCGACCGCCGGCCGGCCCTCCGGCGTCGCCGGCACCTTGACCATCAGGTTCTTGCGGTGGACGTCCTTCCAGAGCCGCTCGGCCTCCGCGATCGTGCCCTTGGTGTCCATCGCCAGATACGGCGACACTTCGAGGCTGACAAAGCCGTCGCCGCCATGGCTCTGGTCGTAGACCGGGCGCAGCACGTCGGCGGCGTGCTGGATGTCCTCGACCGCGAGATGTTCGAACAGGTCGGCGACCGAGCGGTCGCCCTTCTTGAGGGCCTTGCCGATCGCGCCGTCATACTCGTCCGAGCTGCCGATCGCCTTCTCGAAGATCGAGGGGTTGGACGTCACGCCTTTGACGCCGTCGGTCTCGATCAGCCGCTTCAGGTCGCCCTTGGCGACGAAGCCGCGGGCAAGGAAGTCCAGCCAGACGGCCTGGCGGTGATTTTCGAGTGCTTTGACGGGGTTCATGGGTGCCTGTTCTCGTTCGATCGAGGGTCGATTTTTGGGTTCCCGGGCAGCTTTCGGGGGCGGAGGCGGATTGTCAACATGACTGGGGGCCCGGGCGGAATATCAGCATTCCCAAGGGATAACGCCATTCACAACAGTTCGATCCCCTCGGACGCGGTCGGAGCAGACCCTGATCTCGGCACATTTTTATGACGCGTCGCGGGCGCGCGGCCGCGCGTCAGGGCCGCAGGTAGAGGTAGCCCTGGGATTGCAGCTCGGCGAGGCGGACCATGCCGCCGCGCTCGGCGGCGACGAAGCCCGGGAGCAGGTCGGCGGTGATGTTCTGCGATTTCATGGTGTTGCCGCAGGCGACGAGTTCAATTCCGTCCGTCGTGAGCTGCCTGACATGCTTCGTCAGGTCGGGATTGGCCGCCGCCGAACGAAACGCCTTCAGCGCCTGGCCGTGCACCACGAGCGCGATCGTCACATTGCCGGGGCCGCCGACGCCGTCGAGGTGGTTCTGGATGTTGCCGATCACGAAATTGACCTTGCCGAGGTCGTCGAGGTGACAGACCACCTTCAGCTTTCCCGGTGGTGGGGTCTCAGTAGCGGCGTTCGCCCGTGACGCGGTAAAGGCAGCGCCGATCGCCGAGAGGGTGCCCCACAGGATGCGGCGTCGGTGCATGGCGTCCCTCGCGCAATGATTGTTGACCGGCGCAAAGCCTATCACTTGTGCCGGAGTGCAGCGAGTTCCTTGCGGTCGGTCACAAGTTCGGCGCATTCGCCCAAGTCCGCGCGATCGACGCGAAAGATCTTGTCGTCGGCGCCGGCCAACAGCGCTTCGCCGGCGTCGTCGTCGGGCTTGTTGCGATTCCACACCATGATGCGGCCAAGGCGCGCGATTGCGGATTTGTCGTCTTTCGACAGCGCCACGGTGATACCGCCGCCCTCACAATCCACGCTGCATTCGAAGCGTATCTCGTGTCCGGATTCGGTCGCGACCGCATGGTTGCAGTAGCCGCTGGAGTCGAAATTGCCGGGGCGGTGGCGGTAAGCGACGCCGAACCGAACGAGTAGTTGGTGGTCTTGTCCTCCGGCGCATCCTCGGCGGCGACGAGCAGCTTCATCGCGCTGACCTTCTGCTTCGGATGCTGCGCCAGATGATTTGCATCGTAGCGCCGCACGAAGCAGGCATAGGCTTTCGCGCCGGGCGGGCCTGCGAACATCCTGTTGTCGAAGGCGGCCGCCTTGGCCTTGTCGACGCCTTCCTGCGCCTCGACGGTTAACGCCGCGCCGGCGCAGGCTGCGGCGGCAAGTGCGACAACAAGGAACGTCTGCTTCACGACCGCCTCGGGAATAGCCCGCGCCTCCAAGGTGTCATCTTTAATGCGCGGCAATGGTGCCGCGTGGAACTGCGCGGGCTCGTTGCCTTAGTCGCGGCGACAAGGAGGCACGTTCAACCTCGTCTGACAGTTTGTTCATGCGAGTCTGTGACGTGCACATCTTGACGCCAAGGCAGGACAGCCACACCTTTTCAGGGAGCCCAACGTTCATCGCCGGACGGGGAAGCTGCCCCGCTCGGATGTCCGCCTCGGAAGCCTGGGCCCCGGTAAACCACGGATGTGGCTGAGGGGCTACAACCGTTAAAATCAGGCTACCAACGGGGGATATTGATGAACCATTAAGCTTCCTGCCTGTTGATAAGGCAGAGGCTGCACGCGCCGTGCATTGCCGAAATGAGTCGGTCGAGTGTCCAATGGACCCAGCGTGCCGACGCTGATTCGATCCTAGGACGCTCTGGTTGCGACTCGTGTCAGTCGTGCGGCGATACATATCGTGGAGAGAGGGATCATGTACAACGATTCTTTGTTCAACGCCTTCGCAAGGTCGTTTGAAGCGCGAAGCCAGACCGACATGTCGATGGCCGAGTATTTGGAGTCGTGTCGAAGTGATCCGATGCGATACGCCAATGCGGCCGAGCGGTTATTAGCGGCGATCGGTGAGCCACAGATGATCGACACGGCCAAGGACCCACGCCTTGGCCGTATCTTTTTGAACCGTACGATCAGGTCGTATCCGGCCTTCGCCGGCTTCTTCGGCATGGAGGACACGATCGAACGCCTGGTCGGCTTCTTCCGCCACGCCGCACAGGGCCTCGAAGAGCGCAAGCAGATCCTCTATCTGCTCGGACCGGTCGGTGGCGGCAAGTCGTCGCTCGCCGAGCGCATCAAGGCGCTGATGGAAATTCATCCGATCTACGTGCTGAAGGCGGGTGACGAGCTGTCGCCGGTGTTCGAGAGCCCGCTCGGGCTGTTCGACCCCGAGCAGCTCGGGCCGATGATCGAGGAGAAGTACGGCATTCCGCGCCGCCGGCTGAGCGGGCTGATGTCGCCCTGGGCCTACAAGCGGCTCGAGGCGTTCGGCGGCGACATCTCGCAATTCCGCGTCGCGCGCATCCAGCCCTCCCGGCTGCGCCAGATCGCGGTCGCCAAGACCGAGCCCGGTGACGAGAACAACCAGGACATCTCCTCGCTGGTCGGCAAGGTCGACATCCGCAAGCTCGAGACCTACGCCCAGAACGACCCGGACGCGTACAGCTATTCCGGGGGTCTCAATCGCGCCAACCAGGGCGTGCTCGAGTTCGTCGAAATGTTCAAGGCGCCGATCAAGATGTTGCACCCGCTGCTGACGGCGACGCAGGAGGGCAACTACATCGGCACCGAGAACATCGGTGCGATCCCGTTCACCGGCATCATCCTCGCGCACTCGAACGAAGCCGAGTGGCAGAGCTTCAAGACCAACAAGAACAACGAGGCCTTCATCGACCGCATCTGCGTCATCAAGGTCCCGTACTGCCTGCGGGTCACCGAGGAGCAGAAGATCTACGAGAAGCTGATCCAGACCTCCGAGCTTGCCGCCGCGCCGTGCGCGCCGGCACGCTGGAAACGCTGGCCCGCTTCTCGGTGATGTCGCGGCTGCGCAAGCACGAGAACTCGACGCTGTTTGGCAAGATGCGGGTTTATGACGGCGAGAGCCTGAAGGAATCCGATCCGAAGGCGCGCAGCGTGCAGGAATACAAGGACGCGGCCGGCGTCGACGAGGGCATGGACGGCGTCTCCACCCGCTTTGCCTTCAAGGTGCTGGCCTCGACCTTCAATCACGACACCACCGAGGTCGGCGCCGATGCGGTGCATCTGATGTATGTGCTGGAGATGGCGATCCGCCGCGAGCAGCTGCCTGACGAGACCGAGAAGCGCTATCTCGAATTCATCAAGGCCGACCTCGCGCCGCGCTATGCCGAGTTCATCGGCAACGAGATCCAGAAGGCCTATCTGGAATCCTACTCCGACTACGGCCAGAACCTGTTCGACCGCTATGTCGACTACGCCGATGCCTGGATCGAGGATCAGGATTTCAAGGATCCCGACACCGGCCAGCTGATGAACCGCGAGCTGCTGAACCAGGAACTCACAAAGATCGAGAAGCCGGCCGGCATCGCCAACCCGAAGGATTTCCGCAACGAGGTCGTCAAGTTCTCGCTGCGCTCGCGGGCGCACAACAACGGCAAGAACCCGAGCTGGACCTCCTACGAAAAGGTTCGCGACGTGATCGAAAAGCGGATATTCTCGCAGGTCGAGGATCTGCTTCCGGTCATCTCGTTCGGCTCCAAGAAGGACGGCGAGACCGAGAAGAAGCACGGCGAGTTCGTCGAGCGGATGGTGGAGCGCGGTTACACCGAGCGCCAGGTCCGCCGGCTCGTCGAGTGGTACATGCGGGTGAAGCAGGCCGGCTAGTGCACGATCCGGAGAGCCGGCAGCGGCTTTCCGTCTCGTTCCGTCCCGTCCAATAAAAATGCGATGCGACTGTCATGATCGCATCCGGCGTGAGGCAGATGCAACGTGGTCATGCATATCGTCGATCGGCGGCTGAACCCGGGTAGCAAGAGCCTGGAGAACCGTCAGCGCTTCCTGCGGCGCGCCAAGGCGCTGGTGCAGGGTGCCGTCAAGAAGTCGTCGCAGGACCGGGACATCAAGGATGTCCTGGAGGGCGGCGAGGTGACCATCCCGCTGGACGGCATGGATGAGCCGCGGTTCCGGCGCGAGGGCGGCACGCGTGACATGGTGCTGCCCGGCAACAAGAAATTCGTCGAAGGCGACTGGCTGCAGCGCCCGAACCAGAGCGGCGCCAAGGGCTCCGGCGCGGGCGAGGGCGACAGCGAGGATGCCTTCCGCTTCGTGCTGAGCCGCGAGGAGTTCGTCGACCTCTTCCTCGACGACCTCGAACTGCCTGACCTTGCCAAGCGCAAGCTTGCGGAAACCGAGAGCGAGGGCATCCGGCGCGCGGGTTATGCGACATCCGGCTCGCCCGCCAACATCTCGATCAGCCGCACGGTGAGCCGGGCGCTGGCGCGACGCGTGGCGCTGCGCCGGCCGCGCAAGGACGAGATCGAGGCGCTCGAGGCGGAGCTTGCGGAATGCGACGACGAGACGCGGCGCCGCGAGCTGCTCACGCTGCTCGAAGCACTGAAGGCCAAGGTCAAGCGGATCCCGTTCATCGATCCGATCGACATCCGCTATCGCCGCTTTGAGACAGTGCCGAAGCCGGTGGCGCAGGCCGTGATGTTCTGCCTGATGGACGTCTCGGGCTCGATGTCCGAGCACATGAAGGATCTGGCGAAGCGGTTCTATATGCTGCTCTACGTCTTCCTGAAGCGGCGCTACAAGCATGTCGAGATCGTGTTCATCCGGCACACCGATCGCGCCGAGGAGGTGGACGAGGATACCTTCTTCCATGGACCGGCGTCCGGCGGCACGCTGGTGTCGAGCGCGCTGGTTGCGATGAACGACATCGTCCGCACCCGCTTCCGTCCCGCCGACTGGAACATCTACGCCGCCCAGGCCTCGGATGGCGACAACATGACCTCCGACAGTGCGGTGACTGGGCGTCTGTTGACCGACAAGATCCTGCCGGTCTGCCAGTTCTTCGCCTATCTCGAGGTTGGCGAGGCCGCCAACTACACCTTCGACATGCCGGACTCCTCGCTCTGGACCCTCTATGAGCGCCTGCGCAACGACGGCGAGCCGCTGTCGATGCGCAAGGTGAGCGAGCGCGGCGAGATCTTCCCGGTGTTCCAGGACCTGTTCAAGCGCCGCACCAGCCAGGAAAGGGTATAGTTTAATGGGGTCTTCCGGCGAACGGCTGTTCGAGGGCGCCGATTGGGATTTCCAGACGCTGCAGCGGATTCACGACGCCTGCGAGGAGGTCGCGCGCAAGGAGCTCGGGCTCGACGTCTATCCCAACCAGATCGAGGTGATCACCGCCGAGCAGATGCTCGACGCCTATTCGTCGGTCGGCATGCCGCTGTTCTACAAGCACTGGTCGTTCGGCAAGCAGTTCGCCTTCCAGGAGGCGTCCTATCGCAAGGGCCTGATGGGCCTCGCCTATGAGATCGTGATCAATTCCTCGCCGTGCATCTCCTATTTGATGGAGGAGAACACCGCGACGATGCAGACGTTGGTGATCGCGCACGCGGCGTTCGGGCACAATCACTTCTTCAAGAACAATTATCTGTTCAAGCAGTGGACCGATGCCGACGGCATCCTCGATTATCTCGAATTCGCCAAGGGCTACATCGCGGTCTGCGAAGATCGCCACGGCCGCGAGACGGTGGAGCGAACGCTCGATGCCGCGCATGCGCTGATGTCGCATGGCGTCGACCGCTACCCCGGAAAGAAGACGCTCGACCTGCGTGCCGAGGAGAAGCGCGCCGGCGAGCGCCGGCAGCACGAGGAAGCCGTGTTCAACGATTTGTGGCGGACAGTGCCGAACACCAAGGCGAAGAGCAAGGCCGCGCTCACCGCCGAGCGCCGCCGCGCGCTGCTCGGCCTGCCGCAGGAGAACATCCTCTATTTCCTCGAGAAGACCGCGCCTCGCCTGGCACCCTGGCAGCGCGAGCTGATCCGCGTCGTTCGCCACATCGCGCAGTATTTCTACCCGCAGGGCCAGACCAAGGTAATGAACGAGGGCACCGCGACCTACACCCATTACCGCATCATGAGCCGGCTGCATCAGCAGGGCCGGATTACCGACGGCAACTTCCTCGAATTCCTGCAGTCGCACACCAATGTGGTGTTCCAGCCCGAGTTCGACGACCGCCGCTATTCCGGCTTCAATCCTTACGCTCTCGGCTTTGCGATGATGCAGGACATCGAGCGGATCGTGAAAAATCCGGAAGACGAGGACCGCGACTGGTTCCCCGACATTGCCGGCAAGGGCGACGTCGAGGGCGTGCTGCGCGAGATCTGGAGCAACTACCGCGACGAGAGCTTCATCAACCAGTTCCTCAGCCCGGCGCTGATCCGGCGCTTCCGCATGTTCCATCTGCACGACGACCCCGCCGAAAGCCAGGGCATCAAGGTCGATGCGATCCATGACGAACGCGGCTACCGCCGGGTCCGCCGCGAGCTGGCGCGGCAATACGACGTCGGCTTCGTCGATGCCAATATCGAGGTCGTCGACGTCGATCTCGACGGCGATCGCCGTCTGATGCTGCGTCACACCACCGTGAAGGGCGCCCAGCTCAACGAGACCGACACAAGGCGCGTGCTGCAACACCTCGCCGATCTCTGGACCTACGACGTCGCGCTGACCGAAGTCGACGGCACCGACAAGGTGCTGAAGGAATACGTCGTCAGCCCGCGCGCGGCTGCGGTCGCTGCCTGAGGCGTGCGCTCACGCAGCGATCAGCGCGCGGTGACCGTCGCGCGGAATGCGAGTCTTGCTTGGTGAACCTTGGTGTCCACTGAAGGCTCGCATCGTGAACATCCCGGCAACATTCCGATATTGAAAGCGCACCATGTTCCACGCGCGAACGTGATTGCCGGCATGCGGAAACCTCATTGCAGTCTTCTTGGTGATTGCCTGCGCGGGCGCGATTGATAATGTGCGCCGCGTCAAGAAAACCAAGAAAAGGATACGCTCTTGTCACCTCGCTCCCGCTTGGCGGGCCTTCTCGCTTTCACCGCGCTCACGGCCTCGTCGATCTCGCCATCCATCGCAGCCGAAAGCGCGATCAAAATTGGAAACACCGCGCCTTACAGCGGCCCGGCGTCGGCCTACGGCACCATCGCACGCGCCGAAGCCGCGTACTTCCAGATGCTCAACGACCAGGGCGGCATCGGCGGCCGCAAGATCGACTTCGAGAGTCTCGACGACGCCTATTCGCCGTCGAAGACCGTCGAGCAGACCCGCAAGCTGGTCGAGCAGGACGAGGTGCTCGCGATCTTCAGCGCGGTCGGCACCGCGCCCAACATCTCGGTGCAGAAGTATCTCAACATCAAGCACGTGCCTCAGCTGTTCGTGTCCTCAGGCGCGACGCGCTGGAACGATCCGAAGCAGTTCCCGTGGACGGTCGGTTTCAATCCGACCTACGAGCTCGAAGGCCGGCTCTATGCAAAGTACATCCTGAAGACCAGGCCGGATGCGAAGATCGCCGTCATCACGCCGAACGAGGACGCCGGCAAGGACTATCTCAGGGGCTTCAAGGACGGGCTCGGCGAGCATGTCGGCCAGATCGTTGCGGAGACCACCTACCTCACGACCGACCCGACCATCGATTCCCAGATGGTGACGATGCGCGAGTCCGGTGCCGACGTGTTCTTCGCCGAAGCGACGCCGAAATTCGCGGCGCAAGCGCTGCGCAAGGCGGCGAGCATGGGCTGGAAGCCGCTCACCATTCTGCCGACCGTCTCCAACTCGGTCTCGGCAGTGCTCGAGCCGGCCGGGCTCGAGAACGTCATCGGCGTCGTGACCGGGCTCTATCTGAAGGACCCGACCGATCCGCGCTGGGCCGACGATCCGGCGCAGCAGGAGTTTGCGGCCTGGATGAAGAAGTATCAGCCGAATGCGAGTCCGGGCGACCTCTTCAACGTGCAGGGCTACACCGTCGCGCAGGTCATGACGGCGGTGCTGAAGAACTGCAACGGCGATTACAGCCGCGACAACATCATCAAGCAGGCGACCAATCTGAAGCCGCTCGAACTGCCGATGCTGCTGCCGGGCATCAAGGTGCAGACCGAGCCCGACAATGTGACGCCGATCCGCCAGATCCAGATGGCGCGGTTCGACGGCAAGTCCTGGGCGTTGTTCGGCGACGTGTTGAGCGACAAGTAGCCGCCCAAGCACAGGCGGGCCTTCCGGAGGAGGCCGGAAGGCCCGGTATCGGGCGTTTTAATCCAGACGCGGCCCCGAGTTCATAAGCAAGGGTTCATGACCGGCTCGCGCGGAACGGCAAGCAGCGCCTTTACGCCGGCTTGGATTTTCTCCGGAGCGATGCTGCGAAACCTTTTCCAGATCTGATCCCTGGCAAAGCTGTGGCCGAGAATTCAGGGGGCGAAGGCTGAGTGCGGCTGCGTCGCGCCTGAAGGCTTCCAGAGCCTCTTTGGTCGGATGAAGCGATGAGTTCTCAAGAATGAACTGGTCGATCGCGACGATTGCCTGATCTATGGCGTCGTCAGTCGGTCGTCGCGGCAGTGCGCAAGCCACCGTTTGCGCCTGAACGGACAGATAGAACGACCAGGCGCAGAGGACGGCTCCTGCGCCACTCTTGTCGCTTTCGAACTGGCGAGGACCCAAGACCATGCGACCTTGCGCCGCGACAGGCGGGGCCATCAATGCTGCGATGATCGTCGCCCCGATCAGCGCGAACCGCGCAGCAAAGGAGGCAATCACGCTGCTCACCGCAAGCTGGCGTTGATCTTGTCCAGCACGGCCGAGCCGGGGCAGAGCGCCTGTTCGTCCAGCGTGTTGAGCGGCGTCTCGACGGTGTCGAGATGGGTGTGCAGATCCTCGGCATCCGGATCCACGTAAAGGAGCCCGGTCACGATCTGGCCCTTGGCCGCGTGCTTCTGCAGGAAGGTCTGTGCTCCGAGCCGATCGTGCGGATCGTAGTCGGCGTCGAGCTTGCGCAGCGCGAGCCTGGAGCCGTCATGCTGCTCGACCACCTGCACGGTGCCGGGCGCATAATCGACGCTGATAGGATCGCGGCCGACCAGCACGTCGAGACGGTTCACCGCGTCATTGTGCTCGCGGACATAGTCGAAGCTCTTGGTCGAGCCGGCGTGGTTGTTGAAGGCGATGCAGGGGCTGATCACGTCGATGAACGACGCGCCCTTGTGGCGGATCGCAGCCGCAATCAGCGGCACCAGCTGGGTCTTGTCGCCGGAGAAGCTGCGCGCCACGAAGGTGGCCCCTAACTGCAGCGCGATCGCGACCAGGTCGATCGCATTGTCGGTGTTGGTGACGCCCTTCTTGGACTTCGAGCCACGGTCGGCGGTCGCCGAGAACTGGCCCTTAGTCAGCCCGTACACGCCGTTGTTCTCGACGATGTAGGTCATGTTGACGGCGCGCCGGATCGAATGCGCGAACTGGCCGAAGCCGATCGAAGCCGAATCGCCGTCGCCGGAGACGCCGAGATAGATCAGGTCGCGGTTGGCGAGGTTGGCGCCGGTCAGCACCGACGGCATGCGGCCATGCACCGAGTTGAAGCCGTGCGAATTGCCGAGGAAATAGTCCGGCGTCTTCGACGAGCAGCCGATGCCGGAAATCTTCGCCACCCGGTGCGGCTCGATCGAGAGTTCGTAGCAGGCTTCAATGATCGAGGCGGTGATCGAATCGTGGCCGCAGCCGGCGCACAGGGTCGAGATCTTCCCCTCGTAGTCGCGATGGGTGTAGCCCAGCTCGTTCTTCTTCAGGCCGGGATGATGAAACTTCGGCTTTGCAATGTAGGTCATGTCACGGCCTTGCGGAGAGGGGTCACCTTGAGATGATCCTGGTGGTCGCCGATCGAGTTGGCGATGAAGCGCGCGGTGATCGGCGTGCCGTCATAGTGCAGGATCGGCACCAGCCGCACCGGGTCGATGCCGTTCTCGTTGACGATCAGCTGACGGAGTTGCGCGTCGCGGTTCTGCTCGACCACGTAGACGAAGTCGTGATCGGCGATGAAGCTCGCGACGCTGGAGTGGAACGGGAAGGCGCGGATGCGCATGCGGTCGAGCTGATGGCCGCGCGCCTCCAGGATCCCGATCGCCTCGTCCATCGCGGGCGAGGTCGAGCCGAAATAGAGCACGCCGTACTTGGTCGGCTTCGCCGCATTGGCCTGCAGCGGCCGCGGCACCATGTCCTGTGCGGTCTCGAACTTGCGCACCAGGCGCTGCATGTTGTCGGCGTAAACGGCGCCTTCCTCGGAATAGCGCGCGTAGCGGTCGCGCGAGGTGCCGCGGGTGAAGTAGGAGCCCTTGGTCGGATGCGTGCCGGGATAGGTGCGATACGGGATGCCGTCGCCGTCGACGTCGAGATAGCGGCCGAAGTCGCGGCCTTCCTCCAGCATCTCCGCCGTCATCACCTTGCCGCGGTCGTATTGCTTGGCATCGTCCCACTTCAGCGGGCGGCACAGCCGGTGGTTCATGCCGATGTCGAGATCGAGCATCAGGAAGATCGTGGTCTGCAGCCGCTCGGCGAGATCGAAGGCGGCGGCGGCGAACTCGAACGCCTCCGCCGGATCTTCCGGGAACAGCAGCACGTGCTTGGTGTCGCCGTGCGAGGCATAGGCGCAGGCGATCACGTCGCATTGCTGGGTGCGGGTCGGCATGCCGGTCGAGGGACCGGCGCGCTGGATGTTCATGATCACGGCCGGGATCTCGGCGAAGTAGGACAGGCCGATGAACTCGGTCATCAGCGAGATGCCCGGACCCGAGGTCGCGGTGAAGGCCCGCGCGCCGTTCCAGGACGCGCCGATCACGATGCCGATCGAGGCCAGTTCGTCCTCGCCCTGCACGATCGCGTATTTCGCCTTGCCGGTCTCGGGATCGTGACGATACTTCTTGCAGTGGCTGGTGAAGGCTTCCGCCACCGACGATGACGGCGTGATCGGATACCAGGCGCACACGGTGGCGCCGCCATAGACGGCGCCGAGCGCGGCGGCGCTGTTGCCTTCCACGAAGATGCGATCGCCGACCTTGTCGGACTTCTTCACCCGGAGCCCGATCGGGCATTTCAGGTTCTGCAGCGCCCAGTCGCGGCCGAGATGCAGCGCATGGACGTTGGAGGAGAGCAGCTTCTCCTTGCCCTTGTACTGCTCGCCGATCAGCTGCTCGACCAGTTTGGGGTCGAGGTCGAGCAGCGCGCAGAGCGCGCCGAGATAGATGATGTTCTTGAACAGCTGGCGCTGTCTGGGATCGGTGTAGGTCGAATTGGTGATCGCAGTCAGCGGCACGCCGATGACCGTGATGTCCTCGCGGAATTTCGACGTCGGCATCGGCTTGGTCGAATCGTAGAACAGGTAGCCGCCGGGCTCGATCGAGGCGACGTCCTTGTCCCAGGTCTGCGGGTTCATCGCCACCATCATGTCGACGCCGCCGCGGGCGCCGAGATGGCCGTCCTCGGTGACGCGCACTTCATACCAGGTGGGCAGGCCCTGGATGTTGGACGGGAAGATGTTGCGTGGCGACACCGGCACGCCGTGGCGCAGAATCGAGCGCGCGAACAGTTCGTTGGCGGAGGCCGAGCCCGAACCGTTGACGTTGGCGAAGCGGACGACGAAGTCGTTTACGCTGCTGATCGGGCTTTGGACTGACATGTTGATCCCGCTTGAACCATATCGATGAGGTACTTCTGCATGTCCCAGGCGCCGGTCGGGCAGCGCTCGGCACACAGCCCGCAATGCAGGCAGACGTCTTCGTCTTTCACCATGACGCGGCCGGTCTTCAGGTCGCCGGAGACGTAGAGCGCCTGGTCGTGATGCGGCGAGGGGGCTTTCAGGCGCTGCCGCACGTCATCCTCTTCACCGTTCTCGGTGAAGGTGATGCAGTCCATCGGACAGATGTCGACGCAGGCGTCGCATTCGATGCAGAGCGGCGCGGAGAATACCGTCTGCACGTCGCAATTCAGGCAGCGCTGCGCCTCGCCGAGCGCGAGCTTGAGGTCGTAACCGAGCTCGACTTCGGCGCGGATGTCCTTCAGCGCGATCACCTTGTCGCGGTGCGGCACCTTGAAGCGCTTGTCGGCGGAGATGTCGTTGTCGTAGCTCCACTCGTGGATGCCCATCTTCTGGGAGGAGATCTGCACCTCGGGCAGCGGACGCTCGTTGATGTCCTCGCCTGACAGCATCCGGTGAATGGACAGCGCGGCATCATGGCCGTGCGCCACCGCCCAGATGATGTTCTTCGGCCCGAACGCCGCATCGCCGCCGAAGAACACCTTCGGATTGGTCGAGACGAACGTCTTGGAGTCGACCTTCGGCATGTGCCACTTGTCGAATTCGATGCCGCAATCGGCTTCGATCCAGGGGAACGCATTCTCCTGGCCGACCGCAACGAGCACATCGTCGCACGACACGGTCTCGTCCGGCTCGCCCGAGGGCACCAGATTGCGCCGGCCCTTGTCGTCGTATTCCGCCTTCACCTTCTGGAAGGTGACGCCAATCAGCTTGCCGGCCACATGCTTGAATGCCACCGGCACCATGTAGTTGAGGATCGGGATGTCCTCGTGGAGGGCGTCTTCCTTCTCCCACGGTGAGGCCTTCATTTCCTCGAAGCCGGAGCGGACGATCACCTTGACGCTCTCGCCGCCGAGGCGGCGCGCGGTGCGGCAGCAATCCATCGCGGTGTTGCCGCCGCCGAGCACGATGACGCGGCGGCCGATCTTTTCGACGTGGCCGAACGACACGTTGGCCAGCCACTCGATGCCGATATGGATGTTGGCGGCGGCCTCCTTGCGGCCGGGAATGTCGAGCTCGCGGCCGCGCGGCGCTCCGCTTCCGACAAAGATCGCGTCATAGTTCTCGGAGAGCAACTGCTTCAGGCTGTCGACGCGCTGGCCGCCCTTGAACTCGACGCCGAGGTTGAGGACGTAGTCGGTCTCCTCGTCGATCACGTTGTCGGGCAGGCGGAATTTTGGAATCTGGCTGCGCATCATGCCGCCGGCCTTGGGATCGCCGTCGAACACGGTGCAGTGATAGCCGAGCGGGACGAGATCGCGCGCCACGGTCAGCGAGGCGGGGCCGCCGCCGACCAGCGCGATGCGCTTGCCGTTCTTCGACGCCGGCTTCGGCAACCGGTGCTTGATGTCGTCCTTGAAGTCGGCGGCGACGCGCTTCAAGCGGCAGATCGCGACCGGAGTGTCCTCGACCCGGCCGCGGCGGCACGCCGGCTCGCATGGACGGTCACAAGTGCGCCCGAGAATCCCGGGGAACACGTTGGACTGCCAATTGATCATGTAGGCGTCGCTGTAACGCCCCTCAGCAATCAACCGGATGTACTCGGGAACGGGGGTGTGTGCGGGGCAAGCCCATTGGCAATCGACTACTTTATGAAAGTAATCCGGCGCCGAGATATCAGTCGGTTTCATTCCTACCTTTGACCCGCGCGAAAAATGCCTGCCCGCGCGGCCTTATCGTTGACGACGAACGCTCACGTGGCGTTGTTCTGGTTTTTGAATTGGATCATAGGCTTATCTTATTAGAGCCGTTCCAGAGAAGGCAAAGGCTAAATTGTCCGATCATCAGCTTTCGCGCGGCTGATGCGCGTCCAGCGTTAATCTCGTTTGCGTTATGCGGCGGTGCAGCATGGTCTGCACCGCATACCGCTCGTGTTTGAGTATGATCTCCGCACAAATGCCCCGCGCTTGTCGCGCTGCTTCAGCCGCGCGGAAGATCGCTCTTCGCGACATCCCACAACAGCCGGTAGACGCCGCTGGTGACCACCAGCGGCTTCAAGGCTGCATTGCCGGTGATGCCTGCCGCGACTGCGGGGACTGCGCCGACATCGGTGGCATCGATCAGCACGAACCAGTCGCCGGCACCGGGATCGGCTTTCCGGGCGTCCGGCGTCAGCGGTTTCGACAGGTCAGGGTCGTTCTCGAGCAGATGCATCGAAATGATGCCGTCGCGCGAGGCTGGATCGAGTTGCTCCCGCAATGCAGCGCGGAGTTTGTCCGCCCCCTCGGCGGCCGGGCGCAGGCGGATGATGCCGAGCGCTGCGCCTCGGCCCACGCCGCGGCTGATCGTGATGCGCGCAACGCCACGGATCATGTTCTGGAAGCGCGCGATGTTGGCCTTCGACCAGTCGGTCTGGTTGGCGAGTGCCTTGCGGTAGGCCGGGCTTTCGAGCACCTCGAAGGTCGCGGTCGAGTAGAGGCTGAGATATTTCGGCTTGCCGTCATGGGCGACGTAGCGGCGGGCCTCCAGGAATCCCTCGATCGCGACCCGTTCTTCGAGATGCTCGCGATCGTACCAGCGGTTGAATTCAGCTTCGTGTAAGCTGTCGATATCCATCGAGGTCAGCAGCATGCCTTGTCCGGCGATCGGCATCGAGTGCTCCTTTTTTGCCTGTTTTATCTGCGTAATATCGCCTGATAGCGCGCGCCCGGGAAGCCGTTTCCGGGGTGCCCGCGACCGTGCAGACCAAGGATTGCCACAATTGCCGCAATCCTGTTCAGCGCGCATTCACGGAAGTAGCCTTTCCATCCGTAACGCCAACTCTCGAGAAGAAAAGGGACGACCACTATGACGCGCATTGTGTGGGCATTGATCGTCGGTCTGGTGTCGCTCTCGTCGCTTCCCGTCCATGCGCAGGATCAGGAGAAACGTCTCGCGCTCGTGGTCGGCAATGGCGCCTATCAGGCCGGCGCGTTGCAGACCGCCGCAAACGACGCCGGATTGATCGCGCAGACATTGCAGGCCGCAGGCTTCGACGTGGTCGGAGCGCGCGATCTCGATAGTGAGACGCTGCGCAAGTCGTTCCGCGATTTCATCCAGAAGGTACAGGACGCGGGGCCCAATGCCGTGGCTTTCGTCTACCTTGCCGGCTACGGCGTGCAGCTCACCGGCGAGAACTACTTCGTGCCGGTCGACGCCAAGATTGCCCGCGACACCGACATCCCGGTCGAGGCGATCCGCATCTCCGATTACAGCCATCAACTCTCGGCGTTGCCGATCAAGGCCGGCGTGATCGTGCTCGATGCGGCGCGCAGCAATCCCTTCGCCAAGGACGGCCAGCCGCTGGCCGGCGGCCTTGCGCTGGTCGATCCCGATCCGAAGCTGCTGATCGCCTTCAATTCGGCGCCCGGCACCGTCGCCCCTGACGGTGCGCCGCCTTACGGGCCTTACGCGCAAGCGCTGGCGGAAATGATTCGCGCCGGCGGCCTGACCTTGCCCGAGGTGTTCGACCGCGTTCGCCTCCGCGTCAACGAGATGACCAAGGGCGCCGAGATCCCGTGGAATGCCCAGAAGGTCGACGCGCCCTTCATGTTCTTCGAGCGCAAGCCGGATGCACCGCCGCAGCAGGTCGATGCCGGACTGCGCACCAAGCCGATCCGCGATTTCCCGGCGCACGACGCCTATGCCGCCGCGCTGGAGCGCGACACGCTGCAAGGCTACGAGGACTATCTGCAGGCCTATCCGACCGATCCGTTGGCCAGGCGCGTGCGCGCGATCGTGGCGGCGCGGCGCGAGGCCATCACCTGGCGGCGCACCTACAACGCCGATACGCCCGATGCTTATTGGTCGTATCTGCGGCGTTATCCGCGCGGCCCGCATGCATATGACGCCCGGCGCCGGCTCGCTTATCTGTCGGCCGCGCTGGAGCCGCCGCCGCAGTTCACGGCGCTCGACTATGACGTGCCGCCGCCGCCGCCCGACGAGGTCGTCTATG
>NZ_JACMYP010000080.1 GCF_020889705.1 Bradyrhizobium altum
CGCTGGAGCCACGATCCCGTTCACAATCAAATGCGGTGGTCATGGGTCCTGGCTTTCGCCAGGACGACGCGGGGGGGGGGACGCCGGGCATCACCCCACCAACCGCCGAAGCCATTCATCTGCGGAACCCGCCAACCACCTCCGCCGGCGGCATTTCCCGCTTCCAAATTTCCCTTTGGTAACCTCGCCTTAACCATGATTAGCGTTTGGTTAGGGTCGGAATGCCGCGTGAAAAGCCCTCGTTTTGACATGTTGGCAGGGGAAGCAGGGCCCGGCTTTGGACGGGCCCCCCATGCGACAGATGCAAGAGGCTTTCGCGCAGTTTCGCCGCGCCTGATGCGGCCGTGGAATCGGTGCCGATTGGCGGCCCGCCTGATGGGGACACTTGCGTTGAGAGGATATTGCCGATGAATCCCGCCGACGTGGCTCAGTCAACTCTGCCACTGGCATCGAGCGATGTGTCGCTGATCGCGCTGTTTTGGCAGGCTCATTGGGTCGTCAAATGCGTGATGTTGGGACTTTTGTCCTGCTCGGTGTGGGTCTGGGCGATCGCGATCGACAAGATCCTGCTCTACGCCCGCACCAAGCGGGCGATGGACAAGTTCGAGCAGGCGTTCTGGTCCGGCCAGTCGATCGAGGAACTCTACCGGGCGCTCTCGGCCAAGCCGACCCAGTCGATGGCGGCCTGTTTCGTGGCGGCGATGCGGGAGTGGAAGCGCTCTTTCGAGAGCCAGTCGCGGTCCTTTGCCGGCCTGCAGGCCCGGATCGAGAAGGTCATGAACGTCTCGATCGCCCGGGAGGTGGAGCGGCTGGAACGGCGGCTGCTGGTGCTCGCCACCGTCGGCTCGGCCGGCCCCTTTGTCGGCCTGTTTGGCACCGTCTGGGGCATCATGTCGAGCTTCCAGTCGATCGCGGCCTCGAAAAACACCTCCCTGGCGGTGGTGGCGCCCGGTATCGCGGAAGCGCTGTTTGCGACCGCAATCGGCCTGATTGCCGCAATTCCGGCGACTATTTTCTACAATAAGTTCACCTCGGAGGTGAACCGGCAGGCTGCGCGCCTGGAGGGGTTCGCCGACGAGTTCTCCGCCATCCTGTCGCGTCAGATCGACGAGCGGGGCTGAGATCAACGATGGTCACTGTTGTGAGCGCACGATCATGGCGATGAGCATGGCAGGGTCCGGCGGTAGTGGCAGACGCCGCCGCGGGCGCAAGCCGGTCATGGCCGAGATCAACGTCACGCCGATGGTCGACGTGATGCTGGTGCTGCTGATCATCTTCATGGTCGCCGCACCGCTGATGACGTCGAACATCGACATCGACCTGCCGGTCGCGAGCGGCGGCAAGTCGATCTCGTCGAACCAGCCGCCGCTGACGCTGTCGGTGAAGCGCACCGGCGGTGGCTGCAACTCGAATGTCGAGCTCTATCTCGGCGACGCGCCGGTCACGGCCGCCGATTTTCCGGCCAAGATCAAGGCGATCGGGGACGCCCGGTCGGATGCCGAAAAGGTGGTCTATCTGCGTGGCGACAAGGATGTCTGTTACACGGATATGATGAAATTGCTCGGCGAGGTCCGGGCCGCGGGATTCAAGGCGAATATCGTCATCATCCCGGAAGGCGGATAGAGCATGATCCGGAAAAGTGGAGGCCGGTTTTCCGATCAGATCATGCTCCAATATGAGGCCATGTGCGGCAAGGCACGGGGAGCCTGATTTGAAGGTCAAGGTCGACAAGACTCTGGCGGCATCGATTGTCCTGCACGTCCTCGTGATCGGGTGGGGCCTCGTGTCGTTTTCGACCCGGGCGTACGTGATGCCTGAAGAGGATACTGTTGCCGTCGACGTGATCTCGCCCGACCAGCTCTCCCATGTCATGGCCGGCCTGAAGGACGGCAAGAAGGAAAATCCCAAGCCGCTGGTCGAGAAGGTCGCCGAGGCCAAGCCGATGGATGATGCCGTCGGCAAGATCGATGACAAGAAGCCGCCAGTCGTGACCGATACCGCGCCGGCGCCGACGCCGAAGGTGGAGAAGCCGGAAGACAAGAAGCCGGATCCGCCAAAGAAGGTCGAGAACAAGCCGGAGAACAAGCCGAAGGAAGAGCCGAAGCCGATCGAGAAGAAGCCCGATCCGGTGAAGCCCGACCCGATCGCGGAAGCGATCAAGAAGGAAGAAAAGAAGCCGCCGCCGAAGCCGGTCCAGCAGGCCGCCAAGCCGCCGCCGGAGCAGAAACCGAAGGATCGCGTGTTCGACCAGAGCAAGATCGCAGCGCTGCTCGACAAGCGCGACCCGACGCGGGCCGCGGCGACCGGCGATGCGCTCAATGCCAACGCTGCGCTCGGCACGGCGAAGGGCAAGGCCGCCGACAACTCCGCGACCTGGGGCGCGATGTTCAAGCAGCAGGTCGAGCGCTGCTGGAAGAAGCCCTATGGCGGCATCGAGGCGATGCAGACCGAGGCCGTATTCGAGATCAAGCTGAAGCGCGATGGCACGCTCGAAGCCGCGCCGGTGCCGGAAGGCACGCCGGCAACGCCCTATTTGCGCGTCTATCAGGAGAGCGCACTGCGGGCGATCATCGAATGCCAGCCGTATCGACTGCCGGCGGCCTTCTTCGAGGAATGGAAGTATTTCGCGCCGGTGTTCACGGAACGGAAGACCTGAGGACAACCGCGTCGCCTGGCCAACGGCAAGTAAAGTTACCGACAATGACCAACACGAATGATTTGCGGACCATGAAATTTCGCCTCGACCGTCGACAGATGATCTCCGGAATCGCCGCTCTCGGCGCGCTTGCCGGAAGCCGGAGCGCTTTCGGGCAGGCTGGCCCGAAGCGAATCCCGATTCCGGAAGGCGAGTTTGCGCCGGTGCCGATCGCGATCCCGAACTTCGCCGCCGGCACGCCTGGCGACGCCGAAGTCGGCGTCGGCGTCACCCAGGTGATCACCAACAATCTGAAGCGCAGCGGCTTGTTCGCGCCGATCGATCAGGCCGCCTATCTCGAGAAGCAGATCAACATCGACGCGGCGCCGAACTTCAACAACTGGAAGAGCATCAACGCGCAGGCGCTGGTGACCGGCCGCATGACACGCCAGGGCAACGGGCGCGTGAAGGCGGAATTCCGGCTCTGGGACGTCAACACCGGCCAGCAGCTCGCCGGCCAGCAGTACGACACCTCGGCCGAATACTGGCGCCGCATCGCGCACATCATCTCCGATCAGATCTATGAGCGGATGACCGGCGAGAAGGGCTATTTCGATACCCGCATCGTGTTCGTCGACGAGAGTGGCGCTGCGGATCGCCGCGTCAAGCGCCTCGCGCTGATGGACCAGGACGGCGCCAATGTGCGCTATCTGACCCGCGGCTCGGATCTCGTGCTGACGCCGCGCTTCTCGCCGTCGACCCAGGAAATCACCTACATGGAGTTCGGGCAGGGCGACCCGCGCGTCTATCTGCTCAACATCGAGACCGGCCAGCGCGAGATCGTCGGCAACTTCCCGGGCATGTCGTTCTCGCCGCGCTTCTCGCCCGACGGCCAGCGCGTCATCATGAGCCTGCAGCAGGGCGGCAACTCCAACCTGTTCGTGATGGATCTACGCTCGAAGTCGATGACGCGGCTGACCGACACGCCGGCGATCGACACCTCGCCATCCTATGCGCCCGACGGCACGCGGCTCTGCTTCGAGTCCGATCGCGGCGGCAAGCCGCAGATCTACGTGATGCCGGCAACCGGCGGCGCAGCCCAGCGCATCTCGTTCGGCGACGGCACCTATTCGACGCCGGTGTGGTCGCCACGCGGCGACTACATCGCGTTCACCAAGCAAGGCGGCGGGCAGTTCGCGATCGGCATCATGAAGCCGGACGGCTCCGGCGAGCGCATCCTGACCTCGGGCTTCCACAATGAAGGCCCGACCTTTGCGCCGAACGGGCGCGTCGTGATGTTCTTCCGCGATCCCGGCGGCAACAGCGGTCCGTCGCTGTTCACCATCGACGTTTCCGGGCGCAACGAACTGCGGGTGCCGACCCCGGGTTTTGCCTCCGACCCCGCCTGGTCGCCGCTGTTGTCGTGAGGCTCGCGCTGGGCTGCTCCAGGGAACCCTGGGGCGGTCGGCACTTCTTACCTAGCGCACTGAAACTTATGCCGAATTTCGGCTATCAATGGGTCGCGGCAACGACTCGCTAACGATGTTCCCTCAGAAAGACTTCACCTGCGACCGCTAGAACTACGGAGCCGGAAAGGGACGCGTACGTCTGCAGATGCAGTTGGTGGATCAGAAACGACGAGGCAGCCAGGACGAGCTGGAGCCGGTGCTCTACGCTGCACTCGTGGATTCGATGCGCCAGAATTTCTGGGCGATGTTCCTCGGCAGCGTCGCCACCGCCTCCGCCGCGGTGATGACCGCGCTCAAGACCGGCAATGTGCTGCTGTGGCCGTTCGCCTTCCTGATCATTGCCATCGGAACCGCGCGGGCGGTCTGGATGCGCAAGTACGACGAGGGGCAGGGTGGCGGGCTGACCTACGAGGAAGCCAAGGTCTGGGCGCCGCGCTACTCGATCGGTGCGATTGTGTACGCCATGGTGCTGGGCGCCTGGTGCTTTGTCACCATCCTCGGCAGCGATGATGCGATCGCCCACATGCTCTGCGTCGCGGTGACGGTCGGCTACACGGCTGGCGGCGCGGCCCGCAACTACGGGCGGCCGCGGCTGCTCCAGCTCCATGTGCTGGTCGCCTGCGGGCCGATGTCGCTCGCTTTGGCGCTGCATGGCGACTTCTACTACATCGGCCTGTCGATCCTGCTGGTCCTGTTCTTCCTCGGCCTGAAGGGCATCAACCTCAGCCTGCATGCGATCTTCGTCAAGGCGCTGACCGCGAGCTTCCGCGAGGCGGCGCTGGCGCATCAGTTCGATACCGCGCTCAACAACATGCCGCACGGCTTGTGCATGTTCCGCGACGACGGACGCCTCGCGGTGATGAACCACCGCTTCATCGAGATGATGCAGCTGTCGGACGATTTCGTGCAGCGCGGCGCCAGCGCGACCGATATCTGCAATGCCTGCGTGCTGTCTGGCGCGATCTCGGCCGCGGCGGCGCAACAGATCCTCTACGAGATCGAGAGCTCCCAGCGCGGCGACATCGTCACCAGCGACCCCGATCCGGCCCAGAATCGTTCGCTGGACTGGACGTTCCAGCCGATGCCAGGCGGCGGCACGGTCGTGCTGGTCGAGGACATCACCGAGCGAAAGGACGCCGAGGCCAGGATCAGCCATCTCGCGCGCTACGACGAGCTGACCGCGCTGCCCAACCGCGTCAATTTCCGCGACGAGATCGGCCGGCTGCTCGCCATGCAGCACGGCGATCACCGCTCCGCGTTGCTGTTCGTCGACCTCGACCAGTTCAAGCAGGTCAACGACACGCTCGGCCATCCCTGCGGCGACCAGCTGCTTTGCGCGGTCGCCGAGCGGCTGCGCGAGATGCTTCGGCCGGAGGATTTCGTGGCGCGGTTCGGCGGCGACGAGTTCGTCGTGTTCCAGCAAAACATCAACTCGCATGAGGACGCCGCCGCACTGGCGCGGCGCATCGTCGACCGCCTCAGCGAGCGCTACAAGATCGACAACCATCTGGTCGAGATCGGCGCCAGCGTCGGGATCGCGATGACCGCACCGGGCGTCGGTGCCGATACGCTATTGAAGAACGCCGACATGGCGCTCTACCGCGCCAAGGCCGACGGTCGCGGCACCTTCTGCTTCTTCCGCGACGAGATGGCCCAGACCGTCGAGGCCCGCCGCATCCTCGAGCTCGATCTGCGCAAGGCGCTCGCCAACGAGGAATTCGAGCTGTTCTACCAGCCGCTGATCAACCTGAAGTCCGGCAAGGTGTCGACCTGCGAGGCGCTGCTGCGCTGGAACCATCCGGCGCGCGGCACGGTCTCGCCGGTCGACATCATTCCGGTCGCTGAGGATATGGGCCTGATCGTCGATCTCGGCCGCTGGATCCTGCGCAAGGCCTGCATGGAATGCATGAAGTGGCCCGAAGCGGTCAGCGTCGCGGTCAACTTCTCACCGCAGCAGTTCCATCAGCGCGATGTGCTGAGCGAGGTCCGCTATGCGCTCGAGGTCTCCGGTCTGCCGGCACACCGCCTGGAGATCGAGATCACCGAATCCTCGCTGCTGCACAACACCGAGCTGACCCACGACGTGCTGTCGCAGTTGCGTTCGCTCGGCGTGCGGATCTCGCTGGATGATTTCGGCACCGGCTATTCGTCGCTTAGCTATTTGCACAATTTCCCGCTGCAGAAGGTCAAGATCGACCGCTCCTTCCTCGAAGGCATCGACAGCGATCGGCCGCTGACCCTGCTGCGCGGGGTGGCGCGGCTGTCCGCGGACCTCGGCATGTCGGTCGTGGTCGAGGGGATCGAGACCAATGAGCAGCTCGAACTGATCAGTGCCGACGGCGCGGTGACCGAAGCACAGGGATACCTGTTCAGCCGGCCGGTTCCCGCCGTCCGCATCCGCCAGCTGCTCAATGCCTCGCACGGCCGGCGGACCGACGAGCAACTGCACGTGGTTCCTTCGCGCTCGATCGCGTGAGCGGGCTGAATCCATTCAATCGATAGTTGTGATAGCCCTCGGTTGCACTACCGGAAATGCACCCTTTGCGGTCGAAGGTTAACTGTATTGCCTCGATTGCTTTGACGAAAATTAAGAAGCTGTTAAGGTTTTAGGCAGCTCGCAAAAGTTGTCGTGAAAGTCCGGAGTAGTTCATGAGGTCCCCCGTCGTTGCGCCCCGCGCTTTTTCGCGGGGCCCCGAGCTGCTCGACCAGGTTGATTACCGCCTCGCCCAAACGCCGGCAGAAAAAGAAGCGATCTACAATCTGCGTTACCGCGCATATCTGCGCGAAGGCGCGGTGAAGGAATCCGCGGAGCAGCGGGTCACGGATCAATATGATGATCTGGAGAACTCCTGGACTTTCGGCGTCTATCTCGACGGCGAGCTGAGCAGCTCGGTTCGCATCAGCGTGCTGACGAGCGAGTGGCGCGAGTCCTGTTCTGCGGAGGCCTTCGGCGAAATCCTGCATCCGAAGCTCGATCGCCATGGAGTCATCATCGATCCCGCGCGATTTGTTGCGGATCCCGATCGGGCCCGGCGCGTGCCTGAACTGCCCTATGTCACAGTCCGCCTCGCCTATATGGCTTGCGAGTATTTCAACGCCGATCTGGGGCTGGCGATCGTCCGTCCAGAGCACCAGGCATTCTACCGTCGCGTCTTCTTCCACGAGACCATCGCCGAACCGCGCCTGTTTCCGGGCCTGCTCAAGCCGGTCGGGCTGATGGCGGCGAACTTCCGCGCCATGCGCGACAAGGTGTTCAATCGCTACCCGATGATGCGCTCATCCGCGTTTGAGCGCCGCATGCTGTTCGAGCGCGAACACCACGTGCTCCAGCAGCCGCCGATCGAGCGATTCGAGCGCCACTCGATCGTGCCGCATTCCTGACCGAGAATCAGCCGGCTGCGGTTCCGTCGCTACCGCGGGTTCCGCGTTCCAAATCTGCAACTTTCTGTCGCCGGCTGGCCACGGACGGCGCCAAAATTGCCGGCGGGCGACTTGGTTCCCGCGATGCTTGCCTTCCCTTCACCGTCGCGCCACATTTGCCACCCATTAACCATCGGGGGCGCTTTTCGCCATTGCCTGGCATTTGATGGGGTCCAGCAAGGTCTCGTCAAGGTTGACGGAACGTTCGCTTAACCATCGCCCTGTAGACCCAATGGACAGTACGAAGAGCGTGAGCGTGGAGGCTCCGGGAATGAAATATCTCCAGGGTATGAAGCTGGTTGCGGTTCTGGCGGTGGCGCTGTCGATGGGTGCCTGCGCCAACAAGAACCCGTTGGACGCCAATGGCGCGATCGGGGGCGCCGCGACCCCGGGCAGCCAGCAGGATTTCGTGGTCAATGTCGGCGACCGCGTGTTCTTTGAGAGCGATCAGACCGATCTCAGCCCGCAGGCGACAGCGACCCTCGACAAGCAGGCGCAGTGGCTGCAGACCTATAGCCGTTATTCCTTCACCATCGAAGGTCATGCCGACGAGCGCGGCACGCGCGAATACAACATCGCGCTCGGTGCTCGCCGTGCCCAGTCGGTTCGCGCCTATCTGGCCTCGCGCGGCATCGATCCAAGTCGCATGCGCACCAT
Organism: Bradyrhizobium altum; assembly: GCF_020889705.1. Taxonomy (GTDB): domain Bacteria; phylum Pseudomonadota; class Alphaproteobacteria; order Rhizobiales; family Xanthobacteraceae; genus Bradyrhizobium; species Bradyrhizobium altum. Next base: position 8,182 of record NZ_JACMYP010000080.1, read on the forward strand.
CTCCTACGGCAAGGAGCGCCCGGTCGCGGTTTGTAACGACATCTCCTGCTGGTCGCAGAACCGTCGCGCCGTCACCGTGCTGAACGCCAGCTCCTGACGCGATCCGTGATGGATTTTTTCAAGCCGGCGCCTTCGGGCGCCGGTTTTGTTTTGGCCGCGTGAAAGCCTGGCCCGCCTTCATCAAGATGAACGAAGCTGCGCGCAATTGGCCGCTTGCTTGTTCCACCGTCCGTACTAAACCGGTATCCGCGACGCTGTCCCGGATTTGAGGTGCCAGTCACAATTCCGGCGTACTCCGTCCCTCAATGTCGCTCGCTTTTCACGTCGATCTCGTCGTCAGGGCAAAATGTCATCCAGGCTTCATTTTCTTTCCTCCGCCGCGGCGATCGCGGCGTTGTTCGCGGTTTCTGTTCCGGCTTTTGCTCAATCCGACGATTCCGATGCCGAAATGCGGATCGAGCGGCTCGAAAACCAACTGCGGCAGCTGACCGGCCAGAACGAGGAGCTGCAGTACCGCAACCGCCAGCTTGAGGAGCGGCTGCGCCAGCTTGGCGGCCAGCCGCCCGGCGCTCCTGGACAGGCTCCGGCAGGTCAACCCAATGTCGCGGCCGTGCCGCCGGCGCAGCAGCCGCAGTCCTACCCGCAAGCTCAGCCGGGCTACCCTCAGCCGCAGCAGGGATATGGTCAGCCACAGCAAGGATACGGCAGGCAGCCGCAGGGCGGCTATGACCAGCAACAGCAAATCGCAGCGCCCCCGCCGATCGTGCAGGAGCCGGCGCAGACGGCAGCTCCCGGCCGCCGCGGTCGCGGCGATGCTTTCGATCCGAACCAGAATCCGAATGCCCCGGGCGCTCCGCGCGTACTCGGTGGCGGCGGCCAGATGCCGATGCAGAGCAATGCGGCGGTCGGCGCTCCCGGCGGCCGAGGGGCGGGCGAGCCGCTCGACCTCGGTAACACCAGCCCGCAGCGCGGTGCCCCCGGCGCAAGTGCGGCCCTGACCACGTTGCCGCCATCGGCGACCTCGAAGGATGAGTTCGACCTTGGCATCGGCTACATGCAGCGCAAGGACTATGCGCTCGCCGAAGAGACGATGAAGAACTTTGCCCAGAAATATCCGAGCGATCCCCTGGTGGCGGACTCGCAATACTGGCTCGGCGAAAGCTATTTCCAGCGCCAGCAATATCGCGACGCTGCGGAAACCTTCCTCGGCGTGACCACCAAGTTTGACAAGTCCGCGAAGGCGCCCGACGCCCTGCTGCGACTTGGCCAGTCGCTGGCGGCGCTGAAGGAAAAGGAAGCCGCCTGCGCCGCGTTCGGCGAGATCGCGCGGAAATATCCGCGCGCGTCCGGCGGGGTCAAGGCTACGGTTGACCGCGAGCAGAAGCGCGTGAAGTGCTAAACCAGCGCGGAGGCCGCTTCCGGCCTTTCCGCAACAAGCTGGCTTTGCGATGCCTGACGACCGATCCGCCATCCCGGCACGGGACGCCAAACGCCTGTTCGCAGGCCTCGCGCGTGCACCGGCGATTGTGCTCGCGGTGTCCGGCGGTCCCGATTCAGTCGCGCTGATGTGGCTGGCCGCGCGCTGGCGCCGCGCGCTTGCGTCAGGACCGCAACTGGTCGCCGTCACCGTCGATCACGGCCTTCGTCCTGAAGCGCCGCGCGAGGCGCGCGACGTCAAGCAGGTGGCGCGAAGCCTCGACCTGCCGCATCACACGCTGCGATGGCGCGGGCCCAAGCCGAAGACCGGCGTGCCTGCGGCCGCGCGTGAGGCGCGCTATCGCCTGCTCGCGCAAGCCGCGCGCAGGCACGGCGCCACGCATATCCTGACCGCGCACACCCGTGACGATCAGGCCGAGACGCTGTTGATGCGGATGCTGCGTGGCAGCGGCGTCGCGGGCCTCTCGGCGATGGCGCGCGAGATCGAGCGCGACGGCGTTTTGCTGACGCGGCCGCTGCTCGATGTCTCCAAGGCGCAGCTTATCGCGACGCTGAAGAAGGCACGCATCGGCTTTGCCGACGATCCGACCAATCGCGATCCGGCCTTCACGCGGCCGCGGCTGCGCGCGCTGATGCCGATGCTGGCGGAGGAGGGCGGCGACGCGCGGAACCTGGCACGGCTCGCGGCGCGGATCGCGCGCGCCAACGCTGCGCTGGAGGTGCTGGTCGATGGCGCCGAGCGCTATCTTGCGTTGAAAAGCGAGGATAACCTCGAGGCGGGTTTCGACGCGGCGCTGTTCGCGGTGATGCCGGACGAGATCCGCCTCCGTCTGCTCAAGCGCGCCATCGACCGCACCGGACATGAGGGGCCGGCCGAACTCGGCAAGGTCGAAACCCTGCTCGCCGCGGTCGATGAGGCCGTGGGACAACGCGAATCCAAGCTGAAACAGACGCTTGCCGGAGCGGTCATCAGCGTCTCCGCCGGCCGTATCAGGATCAGCCCGGCGCCGCCTCGCCGGGCCCGTTCCCGCTGAGCCGGGTACGATTGTTTCAACCGCTGTCATAATCCGGCAAGGAGGCTTAACCACCCCGGAAAAACACCGGATTCCGCGTCATTTTTTGACCGGGAATCGGGCTAGGATGCGGTAAATAGTCGTGCGTGGTTCCCTTGGCATCGACCCCAGCGGCACCTAGATTGTAGGGCATCGACGGGATGGATTCCCTGGGGATTCCCACAGAGCCTGCCCAAGGATTAGAGAGAGGCCGCGATCCGCGCGACCACGAAGGAAGACCATGAACGCCAATCTGCGGAATTTCGCCCTCTGGGTCATCATTGTCCTGCTGTTGCTGGCGTTGTTCACGCTTTTCCAGAATCCTGGCCAGCGCTCGTCGTCCTCGGATATCTCGTTCTCGCAGCTTCTCACTGAAGTCGATCAGGGCCATGTCCGCGACGTCGTGATTCAGGGGCCCGAGATTCACGGTACCTTCAACAACGGCACCAGCTTCCAGACTTACGCGCCGAGCGATCCGTCGCTCGTGAAGCGGCTCTATGACGCCAAGGTGCAGATCACCGCGAAGGCGCCCGGCGACAACGTGCCGTGGTTCGTCTCGCTGCTCGTCTCCTGGTTGCCGTTCATCGCGCTGATCGGCGTCTGGATCTTCCTGTCGCGGCAGATGCAGGGCGGCGCCGGCAAGGCGATGGGCTTTGGCAAGTCGCGCGCCAAGATGCTGACCGAGGCGCATGGCCGCGTCACCTTCGAGGACGTCGCGGGCGTCGACGAGGCCAAGCAGGATCTGCAGGAGATCGTCGAATTCCTCCGCGACCCCGGCAAGTTCCAGCGGCTCGGCGGACGCATTCCGCGCGGCGTGCTGCTGGTCGGCCCTCCCGGCACCGGCAAGACGCTGATCGCGCGCGCGGTGGCGGGTGAAGCCAACGTGCCGTTCTTCACGATCTCCGGTTCTGACTTCGTCGAAATGTTCGTCGGCGTCGGCGCGAGCCGTGTCCGCGACATGTTCGAGCAGGCCAAGAAGAACGCGCCCTGCATCATCTTCATCGACGAAATCGACGCGGTCGGCCGTCATCGCGGCGCCGGCCTCGGCGGCGGCAATGACGAGCGCGAGCAGACGCTGAATCAGTTGCTGGTCGAGATGGACGGCTTCGAGGCCAATGAAGGCGTGATCCTGATCGCGGCGACCAACCGTCCCGACGTGCTCGATCCCGCGCTGCTGCGTCCGGGCCGCTTCGACCGTCAGGTCGTGGTGCCGAATCCGGACGTCGTCGGCCGCGAGCAGATCCTCAAGGTTCACGTCCGCAAGGTGCCGCTGGCGCCGGATATCAACCTCAAGACCATCGCGCGCGGCACCCCGGGCTTCTCGGGCGCCGACCTGATGAACCTCGTCAACGAGGCTGCGCTGACCGCCGCCCGCCGCAACAAGCGGATGGTGACGCAGGCCGAGTTCGAAGAGGCCAAGGACAAGGTGATGATGGGCGCCGAGCGCAAGTCGCTCGTCATGACCGAGGAAGAGAAGTTGCTGACCGCCTATCACGAGGGCGGCCACGCCATCGTCGGCCTCAACGTCGTCGCGACCGATCCGATCCACAAGGCGACCATCATTCCGCGCGGCCGTGCGCTGGGCATGGTGATGCAGCTGCCGGAGCGCGACAAGCTGTCGATGTCGCTGGAGCAGATGACCTCGCGCCTCGCCATCATGATGGGTGGCCGTGTCGCGGAAGAGCTGATCTTCGGCCGCGAGAAGGTGACCTCGGGCGCCGCCTCCGATATCGAGCAGGCGACCCGCCTGGCCCGCATGATGGTGACTCGCTGGGGCCTGTCGGAAGAACTCGGCACCGTCTCCTATGGCGAGAACCAGGACGAGGTGTTCCTGGGCATGTCGGTCTCGCGCACCCAGAATGCGTCGGAGGCGACGGTCCAGAAGATCGACTCCGAGATCAAGCGCCTGGTCGAGGAAGGCTACAAGGAAGCGACCCGGATCCTGACCGAGAAGCACGGCGACCTCGAAGCCCTGGCCAAGGGCCTGCTCGAGTTCGAGACGCTGACCGGCGACGAGATCATCGACCTGCTGAAGGGCAAGAAGCCCAACCGCGAGTCCGTGCTCGAGCCGTCGACGCCGCGCGCCTCCGCCGTGCCGCCGGCCGGCAAGTCGCGCCCGCGTCCCGATCCGGACACCGGCATGGAGCCGCAGCCGCAGGCGTAAGCTTCGCCCGCCATGGCCGGCACGTCCGGCAAACCGATTGTGCAAAAGCTCGGCTTCAAGCCGGGCTTTTGTATTTTTGTCGACGGGTTGTCCGTTCCCTATGGCGACATCGTCGGCGAGCTGCCGGCCGATGTGCGGATCGCGAAGACCGCGCGGGCGCCGCTCGATGCCGTGCATCTGTTCGCCGCCGAGGCCAGGGGGCTCGCCGCCAAGCTGCAGCGTTACCGCGAGGCGATCGCACCTCGCGGCATGATCTGGGTGTCGTGGCCGAAGAAGAGCTCGGGCGTCGCGACCGATCTTGACGACAAGACGGTGCGCGAGATCGGGCTCGCGTCCGGCCTGGTCGACATTAAGGTCTGCGCCGTCGACGCGGTGTGGTCGGGGCTGAAATTCGTGATCCCGGTCAAAGAGCGCGGCAAGCGCTGAGATCGCCCCGGCGAATAGGCTTGGCCTCCGTTGGGGCGCCGTGGCATCCTTAAGGCCAAGCCGACAAACGGCACGGCCGCGCTCTCTGAGCACGCGGCAAGAAAGGGGAGGGGAGGCCGATGCGCAAGGCATTCGGCGCGCTTGGCGCCATTTCATTCCTGCTGCTGCCCACCGCTTCATTCGCCGCGGAGATGCGCGGCGTCACGGCAACCGAAATCAGGATCGGCCAGACCATGCCCTATAGCGGGCCGGTGTCGGCGTTCGGCGCGCTGGGCAAGGGCGAGGCCGGTTATTTCAGGATGCTGAACGAGCGCGGCGGCATCAACGGCCGCAAGATCAATTTCATCTCGCTGGACGATTCCTACGCGCCGCCGAAAACGGTGGAGCAGACGCGCCGGCTCGTCGAGAGCGACGAGGTCGCGCTGATCTTCTCCTCGATCGGCACCGCGCACAACACGGCGATCGCAAAATACCTGCAGGGCAAGAACATCCCGCAGCTGTTCCTGGCCTCCGGCGCTTCGAAGTTCGGCGACATCGCGCAGTTCCCGCAGGCGACGATGGGCGTGCAGGCGCCGTTTCGCTACGAGGCCCGGCTCTATGCGCGCTATGCGCTGGCGAAGAATCCGAACGCGACATTCGCTGTCATCTCGCAGAACGACGATTACGGCCGCGACTATCTCGCGGGTCTGAAGGACGTGCTCGGCGAGCAGTATGATTCGCTCGTCACCGTTGCGACCTACGAGATATCGGACCCGACCATAGACTCGCAGATCGTCAAGCTGAAGGCGACCAATGCCGACGTCTTCGTGATCGCAGCGACGCCGAAATTCGCGGCGCAGTCGATCCGCAAGGCCTTTGAGATCGGCTGGCGGCCGATGACGTTCCTCTCCAACACCGCGGTGTGGATTTCGACCGTGATGCAGCCGGCCGGCGTCGAGGCCGGCACCGGCATCATCTCGACGGCGTATGTGAAGGATCCGGACGATCCGGCGTGGAAGGACGATCCCGGCATGAAGGGCTGGCGCGATTTCATGACCAGATACGTGCCCGAGGGCGATCAGCACGACACCAACTACGTCAATGCCTACAACAGCGCGATGGCGCTGGAGGCGGTGCTGAAGGCCTGCGGCGACGATCTCTCGACCGAGAACATCCTGCGGCAGGCGTTCGCGATCAAGGAACTGGAATTGCCGATGCTGCTGCCGGGCATCAAGGTCAACACCTCGCCGGCCGACCATGTGCCGGTCGACCAGATGCAGCTGATGCGCTTCAACGGCAAGACCTGGGATCGCTTCGGCGAGCTCCAGACGGGGAATTGAAGTCGGAGGTGCGGCGCAATTGCGCCACAAGGCTCGCACCTCCAGCGACAAAGGCGAAGCCTTTGCGCGAGGATGACGCGATAAGCGGCACGCGATTCTTGACGAAGCAATGGCGTAGGCTAGTTCGAACCTTCTGCCGCCGGCACCACGCCGGCCTTCTCGTCCGATCGCACATGGATGACGGCGATGTCGTCTCTATAGAGCCGCTTCCAGCCCTTGAGGTGGTCCAGCGCGTTTCCGGCCGGAGAGTCCGAGCTCAGCAGCGTGGCGTCGATCCGGTATTTGTCGAGCAGGTCCAGCAGCTGGCCGACGTCGCGGGCATCGAGCGCGGCGTAATAGTCGAGCACGAACTGCTCGCCATAAAGCTCGGCGCGGCCGTCGATGAACACCTTCATGTCGCGGCTCACCATGTAGCCGCCGAACGGCGCGGTGCTGAACACGCGCTGCGCCTTGTGTTGCTGCAGGACGTCGACCGCGGCAACGGGCGAGAACACCGGCAGGAATTTGAACTCGTGCTGCGCGACGAACATCGTCGTCGTCACCCACGCTCCGATCACCATCGCGATAGTAGCCAGGATCGTGACGACGGGGACGGCGCGTCCTTCCTCGAAGCGGGCGGCGCGGACGCCTGCCATTCCCCATTGTTCGGCGATCGGCTTGGCGAGCACGAGCGGCGCGATGAACGCGAACACCTCGATGTTGCGGATATGGCTCAGCGCCATCCAGATCAGCCCGAGCAGCAACAGGATCCGCGGCACCGACAGGGTCAGCCCGCGATAGCAGATGACGCCGATCAGGCCGAGCAGCGTGGCTTCGAAGAAGCTGGGCTTGGTGAAATCCGCGGGCAGCCATTCGCCGATCATCGACAGCAGCTTGCCGAGGCTGAGGATCTTGGTCGCACCCAGCAGGCTATTCCAGCCATAGGGCGTCACGCAGCTCGCGGCCAGCGCGGCGACGCCGAACAGTCCCCATCGCACGATGAGTTGACGGCGGCGGCTCGGCTCCGCGCTCCACACCGCCTCCAGTCCGATCGGCCCGATCAGCGCCAGGCCGAGCACGAAGCCGCCATGCAGATTGGCCCACAACGCCATCAGCGGCAGCAGCCACCATGACGGATGGGTGCGGCGATCCGCGGCCGACATCAGGCCGCCGATGAACGCCAGCAGCACCGGCAGCGCGAGCACATGCGGCCGCGCGAAGAAGTGGATCGTCGACAGCAGCAGCGCCAGCGCCGCGATCAGGAGCGCACGCGCCGGATCGAAATATGGGCTCAACAGATGCAGGAAGATCGCGACCGACGCGCCGATCGCGATCGACGTCAGGATCACCGGCCCGGCCCAATCGCCGCCGTACACGAGGGCGTACGCCACCTGCGACAGCCACGAGCTCGAGATCCAGGGCTCGCCGAAACGGGTGAACGAGAACACGTCTGATGTCGGCATTGCGCCATGTTCGAGGATCCACTGTCCGACCTTGATCTGCCACTCCGTGTCGGAATCGCGCAGCAGGATTTCACCGGCGGAGAGATAGAACAGATAGGCGCCCACGGCGGCGCACAGCGGCAGCAGTCCTCGCACCGCGCTACGGCTGCTCACGCTGCTGGTGATGGAGAGTGACATGCGCTTTCTTGGCTCGGCCGGGGACATCGAGGCAACGCCACACGTGGCGTTGGGCGCACTCGACCACGGCTTCCGATAAATTCGGGTAAATGCCGCCGCGATGTCGTGGGTCCGCGCGAGATCGGATGTCTCGATTTCGAGCAATCATCTTGGCGCGCGATTTACCATCGGAAGCCCGATCCGGACCTGTGTGCTGTTGGCATCTGGCGCTTCCGTCGGCCGGAGGGCAGCCGGTTCAATCGGAGGTGGCGTGCGGCCGTCGCAAAATCCTTACAATTCCAGCTTGTCATTCAGTCTGAATAGTTGTTCACTTCTTCAAACGGTTGCGGGATCAATCGTTCAAAACATTGAAGACGCGTGTGTTCTGCCGGTGGGCGCCGGCCGGGGCACACGGTGGGGGGCGGAACGCCATGGTCTACCGGCGAACTCATCAGGTTGTGAAACGGCTGGCTGCCCGGCGCAGCGCCATCCTGTCGGCTGCGCGCGACGCGGCGGCGGCGGGCGGCATGGCCGCGGTCCAGATTGCACCGGTCGCGGTGCGGGCCAATGTCGCGGCCGGCACCGTTTATCGCTATTTCCCGTCGAAGGCCGAGCTGATCTCGGAATTGATCACCGAAGTCTCGCGTGACGAATTGTCCGCGATCCGGCGCGCCGCAGAGGCCGCGCCCGGACCGTCATCGGCGCTGGCCGCCGCGGTGACGACGATTGCGGTCCACGTGCTGTCGCAGCGCAAGCTGGCCTGGGGCATCCTGGCCGAGCCGGTCGATGTCGACGTCACCGCCTCGCGCCTCGCCAGCCGCCGCGATATTTCCGGCGAGCTTGCCATGCGCATCGACGCGGCCGTACGCGCCGGACATCTGCCGGCGCAGGACACGGGGCTGGCCGCCACCGCCTTGCTCGGCGCGCTGCACGAAGCGCTGGTCGGCCCGCTGGCGCCGTCCAATCTCGACGATCCGATCAAGCTGCGCGATGCGGTGCAGACCGTGACGCTGCTCGCGCTGCGTGCGGTCGGCGTGATGGATGCACGCGCCCGTGGCCTTGTGGTGCAGGCGACGACCCCGGCAAAGGCGCTGGTCGGGGCCTGAGATCGCGGCTGCGCGGCGAACACTTCCGTCGCATTGGCGTTGTAGGTTGAGGCTGGGTTTCAACCCATCTCAAGGAGCAACACATGACGACCACCCATGGCTCGGCCAAATGGCAGGGCGGCATCAAGGACGGCAAGGGCGCGATCTCGACCAAGAGTGGCGCGCTCGCGGATTACCCCTACGGCTTCGCCAGCCGCTTCGAGGGCAAGCCGGGCTCAAACCCCGAAGAGCTGATCGGCGCGGCGCATGCCGCCTGCTTCACGATGGCGCTGTCGTTGATCCTGGGCGAGGCCAAGCTCACGGCCGAGTACATGGAGACCAAGGCCGACGTGACCCTCGAGAAGGTCGCCGACGGCTTTGCCATCACCGCCGTGCACCTGACGCTATCGGCGAAGATCCCGGGCGCCGATAACGCAACGTTCCAGGAATTGGCGGGCAAGGCCAAGGCCGGATGTCCGGTGTCGAAGCTGCTCAACACCAAGATCACGCTCGACGCGGCGTTGCAGGGCTGATGGTCTGGAGCGCAGCCTGGGGCCACGCTGATGCGTGGCCCGGCGCGGCGGGTTAGAGCGTTTTCGAGCGAAGCCGGCACCGGTTCGCGTGACGAAAACGCGTCAAAACGAGAATCTACAGCTGCGCGTCGCCGTTCGGTCCGACCGAGGCGATGCGCAACATGTTGGTGGTGCCGGGCGCGCGGAGCGGCACGCCAGCGACGATGATGACGCGCTGGCCGGCCTTGGCAAAACCGTCCCGGAATGCAATCGAGCCGGCGCGTTCAACCATGTCGTCGAGATCGTGCGCGTCCTCGGCGACCACGCAATGCACGCCCCACACCACCGACAGTTTGCGGCCGGTGACGAGGTTCGGCGTGATCGCGACCACCGGCACCTTGGGCCGCTCGCGCGCCACGCGGATCGCGGTCGAGCCTGACGACGTCCAGCAGATGATCGCCGACAGATCGAGCGTTTCGGCGATCTGCCGCGCGGCGTCGGCAATGGCATCGCCCACCGTCGCCTCGGGATCGACGCGCTGTGCGTTGAGCACGCTGCGATAGGTCGGATCGCGCTCCACCTCCTCGCCGATGCGGTTCATGGTCGAGACCGCTTCGACCGGGAATTTGCCGGCGGCGGACTCCGCCGACAGCATGATGGCGTCGGCGCCCTCATAGACGGCGGTAGCGACGTCGGAGACCTCGGCGCGCGTCGGCACCGGCGCCTGGATCATCGATTCCAGCATCTGGGTCGCGACCACCACCGGCCTGCCGGCGCGCCGCGCCATCCGGATCATCTGCTTCTGCAGGCTCGGCACCCGCTCCAGCGGCAGCTCGACGCCGAGATCGCCGCGCGCCACCATCAGCGCATCCGCCACCTCGATGATGTCGGCGAGGCGGTCGATCGCCTGCGGCTTCTCGATCTTGGCCATCACTGCGGCACGACCGCGGATCATCTTCTTGGCCTCGATCACGTCCTCGGCACGCTGCACGAAGGACAGCGCAACCCAGTCGATCCCTTCCGGCAGCGCGGCTTCCAGATCCGCACGGTCCTTCGGGGTCATCGCGGAGACCGGCAGGTCGGTGTCGGGCAGGCTGACGCCCTTGCGGTCCGACATCTTGCCGCCGATCACGACGCGCGTGACCGCGCGGTCGGGCGAGGTTTCCTCGGCGATCAGCCGCACCTTGCCGTCGTCGAGCAACAGCGCGTGGCCGGGCCGGAGTGCTGCGAGGATCTCCGGATGCGGAAGCTGGACGCGGCTGTTGTCGCCCGGCGTCTTGTCGGAATCCAGAATGAAGCTCTGGCCGTTCTTGAGCTGGGTCGACCCTTCCGCGAAGGCGCCGACCCGCAGCTTCGGCCCTTGCAGGTCGACCAGGATGCCGATCGGCCGGCCGTAGCTCGATTCGACATTGCGGATGGTCTTGACCAGCTCCCGCATCTTGTCGTGCGGGGTATGGCTCATGTTGATGCGGAACACGTCGGCACCCGCCTCGAACAGCCTGCGGATCATCGCGCTGTCTGAGGAGACCGGGCCGAGCGTTGCGAGGATCTTGATTCGACGCAGTCGTCTCATTGTTTGTTTCCGGGTGGTGCGGCTGGCGGCAGACCAGACGCGCCCGGAGGCGCTGCGCCCGGCGGCGGGTTGGGCAGGCCCGGCATCGCCCCGGGGCTTCCCGGAGCCACGCCGCCCGGCATTCCCGGTACTTTTTGCGGCTGTTGTTCGTTGGCTTCGGTCAGCTGGACGGTCCATGCACGCTGCTCGCCGGTGTCGACCTCGAAGAAGCCAGTGCGGTCAAAGCCCCGCGCCAGGCAATTCTCGGTGCCCTTGATGGTGAATTCCTTGTCGCGCGAGCACATGAAGGCCTGGCCGGACCATTCGCCACCGCGATCGTAGTCGAGAGCGTAGATGTAGTAGTAGCGCGCCACAAGGTTGCCGCGCAGCAGGGTCTCGCAGGTCCGCGACGACACATTCCACCAGCCCTCCGTGGTCCAGCCCTCGGCATCTTTGTAGCCGAGCGCGATCCCGACCCGGCTCGAGGTGTTGTTGCAGAGCCGGAAATCGGCGGCCGCCGGGCTCGTCCACAGGCATGCCGCGACAAGTGCCAGCACCGGCAGGACGCCGGCCAGGATCAGGCGGGTGATGCGGGGAGCTGAGGCGAGAGAATCTGTTGGGCTCATGCGGCGAAGCTATATCAAATCATTGTCGATTTCGCGTGCCCGGCAGGCACTGTCAACGGGCGGGCGCCCGTCCCACACGCTGCGGGACCGTGGCTAGTGTGGCCGGACAGGTCCGTATTGCGTGTCGATATGGCAAAATCTGTGACAATTCCCACCTGATATCAATATGGTGAGCGCATCACACCGGGATCACGATCATGAGCATTGACGACAAAACCAGAACAGAACTTGAGGCCGCGGTGTTCCGGCGCCTCGTCGATCATCTGCGCAACCGGACCGATGTGCAGAACATCGACCTGATGAACCTCGCCGGCTTCTGCCGCAATTGCCTGTCCAACTGGATGAAGGAAGAGGCCGACGCCAAGGGCCTTGCGCTGAGCAAGGACGAGAGCCGCGAGGCGGTCTACGGCATGCCGTATGAGGAGTGGAAGGCGAAGTTTCAGGGCGGCGCGACGCCGGAGCAGCTCGCGGCGATGAAGAAGGCCCAAAGCGGGCACTAATTCCCGATCTATGTGACGCCAGTTCCGTGGCCGTCGGCATCTCCTGTGGGCGCGCTGTGGATGAGCGCGATGTTTCCTTGACGGGACGTGCTCCAAAATCGAGGGTCGCCCGCAACAAGCGGTGCGCGTGGCGCGTATTCGCGCGACATTTCATTGCCATTTCAGGAGTACGCGATGGCCACTACGTCTGCCGCCGTTCAGGATGAACCCGCAACGCGATTTGCCAAGGACCAGCTCAAATCTATCATCGAGCGCATCGAGCGGCTGGAAGAGGAAAAGAAGACCATCTCGGACGATATCCGCGACGTCTATGCCGAGGCCAAGGGCAACGGCTTCGACGTCAAGGCGCTGCGCACCATCGTGCGCCTGCGCAAGCAGGATGCCAACGAGCGCCAGGAGCAGGAAACCATCCTGGAGACCTACATGCAGGCGCTCGGGATGCTCTGAGGCGGCAGGCGGGCCGGTCTGGCGTCGCCAAGGCGCCCGCCCGAGGTAACTCGCCCAATCCTCTCGGCGAGGCTTGGGTGAAATCCCGGGATTTGCTACACTGCCGGTGAGGTAACCGGGCAGAGCGTTCAGATGGACGTGCCAGGACCAGAGCGTCGGCTCGCTGCGGTCCTCGCCGCCGACATGGTCGGCTTTAGCCGCCTGATGGAGGCTGACGAGACGGGCACCCTTGCGCGCCTCAAGACCCATCGGATCGAACTGATCGATCCGGCCATCAGCAAAAATCGCGGCCGCATCATCAAGACCACCGGCGACGGCCTGCTGGTCGAATTCCACAGCGTCGTCGATGCGGTGCTGTGCGCGGCCGAGGTCCAGCGCCGGATGGCCAAACGCAACACGGACGTCGCGCCGGCGCGGTGGATGCAGTTTCGCATCGGCATCAATCTCGGCGATGTGATCGTCGACGGCGCCGACATCTTTGGCGACGGTGTCAATGTCGCCTCGCGCCTCGAGGTGCTGGCCGAACCCGGTGGCATCTGCATTTCCGGCGCAGTCCGCGATCAGGTCGGCGATCGCCTGGAAGATCTGAGCTTCGAGGATCTCGGCGACCAGACCGTCAAGAACATTGCGCGCCCGATCCGGGTTTTCCGCGTCCATCTCGAATCGGGCGCCAGATCCACTACTGACCATCCGAGCGCGGCGGCCGCCCCTGTCGTCGCCAAAAAGCCCTCGATCGCCGTGCTGCCGCTCGTCAATATGAGCGGCGATCCCGAGCAGGAATTCTTCGCCGACGGCCTCACCGAGGACATCATCACCGAGCTGTCGCGCTTTCACGATCTGCTCGTTATCTCGCGCAATTCGACCTTCGTGTACAAGGGCAAGGCGGTGAAGGTGCAGGACGTCGCGAAGGAATTCGCGGTCGACTATGTGCTGGAAGGCAGCGTGCGCAAGGCGGGCGGCCGGATTCGCGTCACCGTGCAGCTGATCGATGCCGAGGCCGACCGGCACGTCTGGGCCGAACGCTACGACCGCGAGCTCGCCGACATCTTCGCGATCCAGGACGAGATGACGCGCGCGATCGTGTCGACCTTGCCGGGCCGTGTCGAGGCCGCCGCCCATGACCGCGTCAAGCGCAAGCCGACCGACAACATGGCGGCCTATGAGTGCGTGCTGGCCGCCAAGGTGCTGCATCACCGCTCGGCCCGCGACGACAATACGGAGGCGCAGCGTTTGCTCGAGCGGGCCATCGTGCTCGATCCCAACTACGCCCATGCGCACGCCTGGCGGGCCTGCGTGCTCGGCCAGACCTGGGTCTACAATTGGTGCGACGACCGCGACGCGACCTTCGCGCAGGTGGCGGCCGAGCTCGAGATCGCGCTCCAGCTCGACGACAATGACAGCGACGTGCACCGGATCCTCGCCGCGCTGAACCTCAACCGTGACGACCACGACAAGGCGGCCTTCCACCAGGAGCGCGCGCTCGCCCTCAATCCCAACTACGACCTCGTCGTCGTGCAGCAGGGTGAGCTCCTGACCTGGCTCGGGCGGCCGGAGGAGGGCATCGACTGGATCAAGCGGGCGATGCGCCTCAATCCGTTCCATCCGGAGCGATTCTGGAGTCATCTCGGCCGCGCCTGCTATTGCGCCGAGAAGTACGCCGATGCGGCCGAGGCGTTCTCGCGCATCACGCGGCCCGACCACACCCATCACGCCTTCCTCGCCGCAACGTTGGCGCAGATGGGTAACGCGGTGGCGGCCACAGCCCATGCGACCGAAGTGCTGAAGCGCGAGCCGACCTTCTCGGTCGCCGCTCACCTGGCAACCCAGCACTACAAGCGCGCGCCCGACCGGGCGCGCTATGAGGCCGGCCTGCTCAAGGCAGGGCTGCCGGCCTGAACGGCTGATGAAGTGATCTTGTCGGCAGAAGCCTAGCGCAGCGAGGCGGTGCGCAGCACGAAGGACTGGGTCGTCAGGAGGGCGGTCGCCGAGCCCGAGAAGTGGTCGCAGGTCATGCCCATCATCGGATCTTCCGAGAAGGTCATGGCGACGGCGGCCTGCGGCTTCACGAAGTGGGCCCGCATCATGTTCATGTCGGTGTCGCCCAGCACCGTGGTCAGCATGCCGCTGCTCGCGCTCGGCGCCAGCATCACGACGCGCATCCAGATGTCGTTGCCCTTGGCGGCCGAGATCCGCGCCGATGTCGCGATCACGCCCTGGCTAGGTGTGCCCTTTGCAACGACGGTGTTGATTTCGGTGGCCGGCGCCGCCGCATTGCGCGTCGGGCGCACGTTGCGCGGGATCGGCGCGGTCGCCGCGACGATATTGGCACGATCCACCGGCGACGACGCAGCCGGCGCATAAGCGAGCGCCTTGTTGAAGTTCTCGGTCGTGCTGGCGGTGGTCTGCGGATCGGAGCCGCCGACCGCCTCGCGCGCCTTCAGCGCGGCGATCTGCGCGGCCGATGCCTGCTTCGGCGCGGCGGACTCGTCACCCCAGAAACCGCGGGCATTGATGATGTCGGCGGGCGATTGCGGCGCGGTGTTCTCGGCCGTCTGCACCACCTGCACCGCCGGCTTCGCCTTCGGCATCGGGACGAGCTGCGCGTCGGCGGCGGCGAGCTGGACGGCGGCGGCGAACTGCTGCGGCTTGGCGCGCGGCAGCGGAACGGGATCGGCGGATCTGGTATCTGAAGATTTGGCAGGGGCAGCGGCCGCAACCATCGTGGCAGCGGGCTTGTCGTTCACGGCAGCCGCGCCTTCGTCTTCGTCGTCACCCGACTTGCCGGCCCCGAACAGCTTCGCGAACAGGGTCGGCTTGCTGATAACAGCAGCATCGTCGCCATTGCCGCGGCGTTCGATGTCGGCCTTGGCGAGTTCATAGCCCTTCAGCGGCGTGCCGTCGGTCGGCACATGGACGGTGCGGCCGTCGGGGAACACCCGGACCAGTTGCTCGCGGGTCATCCGCGGCCAGTGGCGAATGCCGCCGGTGTCGAGATGCACGAACGGCGAGCCCGAGGTCGGATAGAAGCCGACGCCGCCGCGCTGGAGGCGCAGGCCGGCGAAGCGGATCTGCTCCAGCGGCACGCCCGGAATGAAGAAGTCCATCGCATGCCCCAGCATGTGCTGGCTGTGGCGCGCAACGCCCGAGGAGCGGCGGCGGAGCATGGCATTGGTGGCAGGGGCGCGATAGGCGGAGATGATCTGGATCGGCTGCTTGCCGCCGACGTCGCTGTAGACTTCCCAGAGGATGTCGAACAAATGACGGTCCATCACCGTCTCGTCCTGGGAACGCCAGTCGCGCAGGAAGTGATTGAGCTGCTTCAGCGCGGCTTCATCGTAGCGGCCATCGCGCTTGAAGGTGATGGTGAGGTCTTCGCCGGAATGGGTGTGATGGAAGGACAGGGTGCGGGTCTGGTTCAGCGCCGTCGCATCGTGCACCGAGCCGGCGCCCGCCAACAGCAATAGCGCGGTCAGGCCGACGTGGTATCCGGCCTTAGGCAGCGACAGCGGTTTGTAGCGGCGTGCGAAAACAGCCAGCACTATGAGCCCACCCAGTCGACGAGCGTTCGGTCGGCATCCTCGCAGACCCCCTGCGGAAGACGGTGAACGCTTTCTTAAAGCGGGAGGGTTAACCGAGGTTTACCGACCCGCCCCCAAGTTGGGCTTAACTAACTGGGGGAGTGTGGCAAAAGATAGCCCTGTTCCCCGGACCCGATGGGAAATGGTTAACGTAAACGATCTCGCTTTTTGAGCGAGATCGTTGATTTTGCTTCAAAATTTATGCCAATCGGGCCGAGGGGCAGATTATCGGGTGATCACCCGGCGCTGCTGCTGAGCCTGGCCGCGGCGGACCGGCTGCGGCTCCGGCTGGCCGAATCCACCGAACAAGCGCTCGAAGAAGTTCGGTCCGGAGGAGCCAAAGCCGCTGTTGTCGCCGGCCACGTTGACGCCAGGCGGCAGGCTGCTGCTCGGCGGCCGCGCGTAGCTCGGCTGGGCGTGCGCCACCACCGTTTCGAGATCCTTGCCGCGGCTGTTCCTGAGCAGCGACAGCATGGCGGCGTCGCGGCCGTAGATGTCCCTGCGGATTTGCAGCTTGCCGGCGTCGTCCACGAACGCGGTCTGGTAGGTGATGTTGACAGGGATCGGCGTCGGGAATTTCAGATCGACTTCGCTCGAGCCGTACATGCTGCGGATCCGCTCCGGCGTGTAGTGCTGGTTCGGCTCGGTGATGTTGAGCAGTACGGACGCGTACTGATCCGGATTCTGCACGCGCATGCAGCCGTGGCTGAAGGCGCGCTCATCCTTCGCGAACAGATACTTGTCCGGGGTGTCGTGCTGATAGACCAGGAACTTGTTCGGGAAGTTGAAGCGGATGCGGCCGAGCGCGTTGGCTTCACCGGGCGGCTGCGAGACGTGGATCGAGCCGTCGCGGTTGCGCTCGAGCTTGAGGCCCATGCGCTGCAGCACCGTCGGATCCTGCTGCAGGGCCGGCAGATACTCGTTGTAGATGATCGACGGCGGCACGTTCCAGGTCGGATTGACCGTGATGTACTTCATCGTCTCGGTCAGCAGCGGCGTGGCGTGCTGGCCGGGCTTGCCGGTGACGACGCGCGTGGTCCAGACCTGCGCGCCGTTCTGCATCACCTTCAGCGTATAGTCGGGGATGTTGAGGATCACATAGGCATTGCCGACATTGGCAGCGCCGAGCTGGCGCGGCAGCCAGCGCCAGCGCTCCATGTTGACGAGCACGGTGTCGATCTGACGGTCGCGCTTCGGATTGTTCAGCGCCTTCACCGTGCGCTCGTCGAGCACGCCGGTCGCCTTGAGGTCGACGCTGCTCTGGAATTTCTCCACGGCCCGCGCCACCGTCGCGTCATACTTGGTGCTGTCGGCATCCTCGGTGATGCCGAGCTTGTTGCGCAGGTCCGGCACGCGAGGATCGTCCATCTCGACCGCGGCCTGCTTCTTGCGCGCGGGAACGTATTTCAGCGCCGGGCCGTCGGCGATCGTGATCACCGGGCCGTCGCCCTGGCCACGCAGCTCGGCGAGCTTCTTCTTGAGCTCCTTGTAGAGCTTCTGCGGCGGGTTATAGCCGTCGAGCGCGGCGGAGGCGTCCTTGGCCGAGGTCACATTCGCGAACACTTCGGCCGGATCGATCGGATGCTCCGGATAGAGGATGTCCGCCGACACCTGCGACCAGTGCATGCGGCCGCTCTGGGCCTGGCGCGCATAGTCCAGCATGCTGGCCGCGAGCTTCAGCTCGGCGTCGGCCAGCGTATCGGGTGTCGTCGCAGCAGTGAAATCCGGCACCGGATAGTCGGCGGCATCGAGGCCGTCGGCGGCCGCATCCTTCAGGCGGGCGATGACGCCCTTGCCGGCATCGGTCAGCCTGCCGGCCTTGGTGAAGATGGGTGCGTATTCGCGGGCCGAATAGAACTTCTCGGCCGCGGCGCGCTCGTTCTTGCGATCGAAGGTGCGCAGCGACTTACTGGCGAGCAACTCGCGCAGCTTGTCGGCGACCGGCTGATCCTCGGCGGCAACGTTGCTCGCAGCCTTCGCGGGTTCGGTCGCGGGAGCTGCCGCCGTCGCGGGCGCTGGAGTTGCGGCGGGCGCCGTTGCGGTTGCAGGGGCGGGTGCAGCCGGCGCGACCGCGGTATCGGTCTTCGGTGCATCGGCGGGCTTCGGCTCGACGGCCTTGGCGGTCGCGCTCGGTTCTCCCGGCTTTGCATCGACAGGCTTGGCATCGACGGGCTTGGCTTCGGTGGCCTGCACCTCGGCGGGCTTCACGTCCGCCGGCTTGGCTGCGTCGGGCAGCGCGGCGGTGGTGTCGGCCTTGAAATCGCTTGCGGTGGGCGGCGGCACATTGGCCGGTTCGGGGCGCGGGATCGCGGCGTCGATCGCCAGTTCCGAGGCGCTGGAGCGAGGCGTGTCCTGCGCGAGGGCCGAGCTCGCGGACACCGTGAGGAAGGTCGCCGCGACGGCCATCAGTACGCGGTCAAATCCTCGACGGTTGTTCGAACAGTCACGCATTTTCGCACCCCCTGGGTGGAACTGCCCCTCAGATTCTGGAACAGTTCAAATCGTTATTCGGTTTCATAGCTTGCGCGGAAGCGCCGGCTTCTCAAACGACTCGTATGCCTGCACGCAATTAACGCAGACGATACATTTGCCCCTCTTGTGCAGCCAGCGCCTTGCGGGGCAACTCACGACAAACTGACCTCGAAGCAGCTGATTTTGCTCGGGCCGTGCGTTTTTGCCACGCGGCACAGTCTTTGTCTGTCACCGACGGGACACGGTTCAATAGGTTCCCTGGTATGGCCCTGTGGGCGTCAGGTTTAGGTGGCGTCGCTTGTGCGCGTGCCGGCCGCGGCTTCGTCGAGCTTGCGGTAGAGGGTCGAGCGGCCGATCTTGAGGCGACGCGCGACCTCCGACATCTGTCCGCGATAATGCGAAATCGCGAACCGGATGATCTCGTTCTCGAGATCTTCTAGCGGACGCACCTCGCCCGCGGCATTGAGTATCGAGAGGCCGCCCGCTGTCGCCAAGGGGATGGTTACCGGTATTTCATTACCGGAGATCATGGCGGGCGCAGTGGACGGCGACACTACCAGCGGCTCGCCCTGGAGCATTTTGGCTTCCGGCACCGGATGCGCCGTTCCTTGCGGGAAGTCGGCGAGCCCGAGCTGGTCGCCGTCGCTCATCACCACGGCGCGATACACCGTGTTCTCGAGCTGGCGGATGTTGCCCGGCCAATCGAGCTGCGCCAGATGCGCCATCGCATCGCCGCTGATTCCGGTGATGTTGCGGTTCTCCTCGGCGCAGAACCGCGCCAGGAAATGTCGCAGCAGATGCGGGATGTCTTCGCGCCGCTGCCGCAACGCCGGAATGGTCAGCGGCAGCACGTGCAGACGATAGAACAGGTCCTCGCGGAACTGGCCGGCCTTCACGAGATCGAGCAGCTTGCGGTTGGTCGCCGAGATGATGCGGACATCGACCTTGACCGGCTTGCGGCCGCCGACCGCCTCGACGGTACCTTCCTGCAGCGCGCGCAGCAGTTTCACCTGTGTGGCCAGCGGCAATTCGCCGACCTCGTCGAGGAACAGCGTGCCGCCATGGGCCTCGACGAACTTGCCCTGATGACGCTCGGTGGCGCCGGTGAAGGCGCCCTTCTCATGGCCGAACAGGATCGATTCGACGAGATTGTCTGGAATCGCGCCGCAGTTCACCGCGACGAACGGCTTGGCCTTGCGCTCGCTGCTGCCGTGGATGGCGCGCGCGAACAGTTCCTTGCCGACGCCGGACTCGCCCTCGATCAGCACCGGGATGGTCGAGGATGCGGCCTTCTGTGCCGTGCGCAGCACGCCGGCCATCGCCTCGCTGCGGGTGATGATGTCGGAGAAGGTCAGCCGGCCCTCGCGGCTGTGGCGGATGCGCTGCAATTCGCCCTTCAGCGCCGATGCGTTGAGGGCGTTGCGCAGGCAGACCTGCAGCCGTTCGAAGCCGACCGGCTTGACGACGAAATCCTGGGCACCGGCGCGCATCGCCGACACCACATTGTCGATGCCGCCATGCGCGGTCTGCACGATGACCGGGACGTTCAAACCAGCTTCACGAATTTTTGCGAGGACTCCGAGACCGTCGAGGCCCGGCATCACGAGGTCGAGCACGACGGCATCGATCGCCTGCGTCTCGGATGCGGTCAGGGCCGCTATCGCCGCGTCGCCACTGTCCACGACAAGGGGCTCATAGCCGCACTTCTGCACCATGTTTTCAACCAAACGACGCTGTACGGCGTCATCATCGGCGATCAAAATGGTGGCAGCCATGGTTTTCCCCGCACGCTACGTTTATCTGTCTCGAATCGGGGCAATGTCGCCGATGCCGATTAACGCACTCTTAAACCTTGCAAACCCGCTTTCATTCCGCCGCCGCCGACATCTTTCCGACTGAAGTAAGGTTACGAACAAGATGACCTCGCGCTCCAAAACTGCCTCCCCCAAGTCTGCTTCCGGCAAGCCTGCTCTCAGCAAGTCTGCTCCCAGCAAGGCCGCGCTCCGCAAGGAAGCCGCGCTGCGCAAGACGGCCGCGCAACGCAAACCGGCCGCAGCCAGCCCGGCGGCGAAACAGGCAGCCGGCAAGACCGGCAAGCTTCCGGAATGGAATCTGGCAGATCTCTACTCCGGTATCGACGCGCCGGAAGTCGCACGCGATTTGCAGAAAATGGATGCAGATTGCGTCGCGTTTGAGACCGACTACAAGGGCAAGCTTGCCGAAAATACCGGCAAGGAAGGCGGCGGAAAGTGGCTGGCCGGGGCGATCAGGCGCTATGAGGCGATCGACGATCTGGCTGGCCGTCTCGGCTCTTATGCCGGCCTGGTCCATGCCGGCGACAGTGTCGATCCCGCGATCTCGAAGTTCTATGGCGACGTGTCGGAGCGGCTGACCGCCGCATCGGTGCATCTCCTGTTCTTCTCGCTCGAGCTCAATCGGGTTGACGATGATGTGATCGAGCGCGCGATGGCCGAACCCACGCTCGGCCACTACCGGCCGTGGATCGAGGATCTGCGCATGGACAAGCCGTACCAGCTCGAGGATCGCGTCGAGCAGCTCTTCCACGAAAAGGCGCAGAGCGGCTACGCGGCCTGGAACCGGCTGTTCGACCAGACCATCTCCGGCCTGCGTTTCAAGGTCGCGGGCAAGGAGCTCGCGATCGAGCCGACGCTGAACCTGTTGCAGGACAAGGCCGGCGACAAGCGCAAGTCGGCGGCGCAGGCGCTGGCCAAGACCTTCAAGGACAATAAGCGCACCTTCGCGCTGATCACCAACACGCTGGCCAAGGACAAGGAAATCTCCGACCGCTGGCGCGGCTTCCAGGATGTCGCGGATTCCCGCCATCTCAACAACCGCGTCGAGCGCGAGGTGGTCGATGCGCTGGTCGCCTCGGTGCGCGCGGCGTATCCGAAGCTGTCGCACCGCTACTACGCGTTGAAGGCCGGCTGGTTCAAAAAGAAGAAGCTGCCGCACTGGGACCGCAACGCGCCGCTGCCGTTCGCGGCGACCAGCACGATCGCCTGGCCGGAGGCGCGCAACATGGTGCTGTCGGCCTATAACGGCTTCTCGCCCAAGATGGCCGAGATCGCGGAGCGCTTCTTCAGCGATCGCTGGATCGATGCGCCGGTCCGTCCCGGCAAGGCGCCCGGTGCGTTCTCGCATCCGACCACGCCGTCGGCGCATCCCTATGTGCTGATGAATTATCAGGGCAAGCCGCGCGACGTGATGACGCTGGCGCATGAGCTCGGCCATGGCGTCCATCAGGTGCTGGCGGCGAAGAACGGCGCGCTGATGGCGCCGACGCCGTTGACGCTGGCGGAGACCGCGAGCGTGTTCGGCGAGATGCTGACCTTCAAGCGGCTGTTGTCGCAGACCAGGAACGCCAAGCAGCGCCAGGCGCTGCTCGCGGGCAAGGTCGAGGACATGATCAACACCGTGGTGCGGCAGATCGCGTTCTATTCATTCGAGCGTGCGGTTCATACCGAGCGCAAGAATGGCGAGCTCACCGCCGCGCGGATCGGCGAGCTGTGGCTCAGCGTGCAGGGCGAGAGCCTCGGGCCGGCGATCGAGATCAAGCCGGGCTACGAGACGTTCTGGATGTACATCCCGCACTTCATCCACTCGCCGTTCTACGTCTACGCCTATGCGTTCGGCGATTGCCTGGTGAACTCGCTCTATGCGGTCTACGAGCACGCATCCGAAGGTTTCGCCGAGCGCTATCTCGACATGCTCGCCGCCGGCGGCACCAAGCATTACTCCGAGCTGCTGCGGCCGTTCGGGCTCGACGCCAAGGACCCGAAATTCTGGGACGGCGGCCTGTCCGTCATCGCTGGCATGATCGACGAACTGGAGACGATGGGCTGACGACCATCGGCCTGCCGGCTGGCTCGGGTCAGATTCGCGCAGCGTTTTTTGCACCTCGCGGCATGATCGTCCCGTGACGCCCGCGTTTGGGAGATCAATCCTGCTCGAGGGGCGGCCGCAGGGCCGTCGCTCGAGGGGTGAATCGGGGACGATTTGCGGTTCAAATCGCCCGATCGGGACCACGCCGTTGCCCTGCCATCCTGTTTGCGGTAATGGCTCGCAGAACGCGAATTTCTGACTGGGGACAGCGATGGCAGACCATAGCGAAGTGGCCTATACGACCGCCGACGGCAACGATTACGTGGCGCATGAGCAGACCTATGAAGGGTTTATTATGCTGGTCAAATACGGCACCATCAGCGTCGCCATCCTCCTCGCTCTGATGGCCTATTTCCTGGTCTGATCCCTGATCGGCTAGCGGCATCGCCGTCCCGCGGCGGTGCCGGAATTCCTGTCGAAACCCGGATGGAAAAACCGGGTATCCAATCTGGCGAAAATAACGCTAGTTTGAAGACGCGTGCGCCGCTCGCGCCGCCGGAGGGCCCATGAAGATCGCCGTTGCCAAGGAAATCGATGCGTCCGAGCCGCGGGTTGCGGTTTCGCCCGATACCATCAAGAAGTTCAAAGCGATCGGCGCCGAGGTCGCGGTTGAGCCCGGCGCGGGCGTCAAGTCGGGGCTGCCCGATTCGGAGCTTGTCGCGGCGGGCGCCACCGTCAGCGCCGACGCGCTCAAGGATGCCGACATCATCATCAAGGTGAAGCGGCCCGAGGCCTCCGAACTGTCGAAGTACAAGCGCGGTGCGCTGGTGATCGCGATCATGGATCCCTATGGCAACGAGGCCGCGCTGAAGACGATCGCCGATGCCGGCGTGTCCGCGTTTGCGATGGAGCTGATGCCGCGCATCACCCGCGCCCAGGTGATGGACGTGCTGTCCTCGCAGGCCAATCTGGCCGGCTACCGGGCGGTGATCGAAGGCGCAGAGGCGTTCGGCCGCGCCTTCCCGATGATGATGACCGCCGCCGGCACCGTGCCGGCCGCGAAAGTGTTCGTGATGGGGG
>NZ_JACMYP010000081.1 GCF_020889705.1 Bradyrhizobium altum
AATCGTAATTGGATTTCTACTTGATTATTCGGTCCAATGTTGCGCTCGGCGGTCGGAAAACGTTGCTCTGCCGTTATCCGCGCGTTAGGCGCCCCCGTGTACTGGCCCAGCTATACTGTCTTGGAAAATGCCGCAGTTCATCAGACTGGTAACGAGCGTCGATAAAACTGCATATACCTGATGGCATCCTAAATCATCCCTGGACACCAAGCTCATCCAACGCGAGCGGCAATTGTTGCTCTTCTTCGGGGTCTTGCACGGCAAAACCGGAAACGGAGATGCCAAGCAGCCGTATCGCCTTCTTGGGTGGCGTTAACTGCGCCAGTAGTTCGAGAGCAAGGCGGGAGAGATCGCTCGCAGAGTCGATGATAGCGACTGACCTGCTGCGGGCGATCAACTCGAAATCCGAAAATTTCACCTTGAGCGTCGCCGTCCGGCCCCGCGCGCCCGTGGTTTCGCAGTGACGCCAGACCTTCTCGATCAGGGGCTGCAACTCCGCCCCTAGGGCCTCGTAGTCCGCCAAGTCCTGCGAGAATGTATTCTCGGCACCGATAGACTTTTGAACCCGGTTCGCGCGGACGGGACGCTCGTCGATACCCTGGGCATCCACAACGCATACGCTCGACAGTTTCCAATGACACGTCAATTCCGGCATAGTTCTCCACGGCTGTCCTCCGTCTCCAGATGCTTGGGGCCGACTCACGTCGTGACCCCGTTTCATCATCTATCGGGGGACAGCCACCATCGTCACCCCTCGCTCGGAGCAGGGCCCATTACGGCATCTAGTCTTCTCTTCGTTTCTGCCGTTCGCGCTGCCGTGCTGCTTCTTCTTCTCGTCGTCTGCGCTCCTCCTGTTCGCGCTGTTCTCGAATTATCTGCTTTTCAATATCGTTTTGCGGTGGCCTCTTATGGCCACGCTCTGGCTCATCTGGAAACATTGGGTTCCCCCATGACTAATGATGATCGCAAAAAGCTCGCCGAAACACTTAAAATGGCCGACCTCGAAGTTCTAAAGGAAATCGTTCGTGAAGCCGAGTCGTTCTTAGCGGCGCAGTTGACCGCCGGACTTGCTTCTGACCAGCGTGCAATAAATACGGCAGTCTATCTAGCGGCCATCTTGGCTGCCATTGTGGGCGGCACTGCAACATTGGTTTCTGTAGGCACATCGCTCGGATGGCATCTGTTGGGCATCGGGTGGATTGTTGGCTTTCTAGCCTTTGCGTTAATCCACGCGGTGCGCGCCGCCCGGCCTACTCCATTTAGTTACTCGGGCAATAACCCTGCGCATTGGGCGCCGGACGTTCAAGAAAAGCGCTCCCTGCGTGATTCATTGGCGGGTCAGGCCGCCATCTATGCTCAAGGTATTCGCTCAAACATAAAATGTCTGAACGACGCCCATGCATTCATGAATGTTTCGCTTATCGCGGGCGTGATAGGCGTCTTAGGATTCGTACTTGTTGAGTTTATTGTCGTTATGTCGGTCGTTGCAAAAACAGGCCATCTATTTTGACTGGCGACATAGTTTCCAGTGAGGAAGTGTCCATTGAGTTAGGCCTTCGATAGGTCAGTCGCTTGAGCATGTTGACAGTAATAAATGCGACAGTTTGAGAGCCGACCGAGGGCGTTCTCAATCTCGTCTTCATGATTCGGATCGTCAGGCCAGACCAAGAGGTGTTGATGGCGCGCCCGTCGCTGGTCTTCGGGGTGATCCAAAAGCTTAGTAGGCAGGAGCGGGAAGCGCTCGTACAACCAGTCGGGAAACAAGTTGATGAAAGCCCGCCGCAGAGGTGTGACTCGCTCCTAGCTCGA
Organism: Bradyrhizobium altum; assembly: GCF_020889705.1. Lineage (GTDB taxonomy): Bacteria > Pseudomonadota > Alphaproteobacteria > Rhizobiales > Xanthobacteraceae > Bradyrhizobium > Bradyrhizobium altum. The sequence goes on from NZ_JACMYP010000081.1 coordinate 1,810, forward strand.
TGACCTCTGCCGGTCCGAATCCCGCCCCGCTGCAGGAGCCAAGCTCACGATTGGCGCTTGCTGAAGAAAGCGCCTGTGCAAGACAATTGGACCCAGAAGCCCAAAGGGAAATCCCACTGTGACAGCCTTTCTTGATGGCGAAATTCGCGATGGCAGCCATCATTTGCAGGTCCGCGATTTATTTCGAAGATACTGACGCCGGCCAGATTGTTTATCACGCGAATTTTTTGCGCTTCATGGAACGCGGCAGAACAAATTACCTGCGTCTGCTCGGAACCAATCAGCGAGCGCTGCTCGAAGAAACGGGGAACGATGCGCCCGGCTCTTCCTTCGTTGTCCGTCCGATGACAATCAATTTTCTAAAGCCCGGCGGTCCTGGACGACCTCCTTGACGTGATCACGATCCCGCAAGAGGTAAGGGGCGCGTCAATGGCCTTGCTGCAGGAATGCAGGCGAGGTGACGATCTCCTGGTCACAGCGCGTGTACGCGTGGCGTTTATCTCGGGCGGAAAGGCTCGACGCATCCCTAAGTCGCTGCGGCTCGCCGTCGAAGGGCATAGGTAAGCTCCCCCTTATTCACGCTATGACCTTCCAGCGCCCTAATGAAATCAAAGGGTTGGCGGGTTGGCGTTCTGTTGCGATATCGTCAAACCAGTGTTCTCTGACTTGACGTTATCATAGTAGACAGCCGGTTGCCGCGTCGCGATTGGCAGTAGTAATCCTGCTTCGGACGCTGTGCCTGACACCGGCGCGACACCAGCCTCCATCAGCAATGCACTTACGATGTCATCGGCGTTGAAGTGCCGGCCATTGGATTCGGCCGCTGGCGTTTGGTGAGATCGGGATAAAGTAGAACCCTCCTTGGGCGGCGGGTGTGGGTATTGATGTCAGCGCTGAATCGACAGCCCGAGCGCCCGCGCGTTGAAAACGTGACGCTGTAATTGGAGAAGGAGGTGTCTTCGGACTCCAGGTGATGCACTAGCGCATGCTGCGCAATGACATTGGGATTGAAGGTTGTATGGCTTTGCAGCGCTTTAACGGCGCCGATAACCGTCCTTGGGTCAGCCAGGTCGCCAATTCGCCATCCGGTGAGGGCCAACGACTTGGAGAACGAATTGACGATCAAAGTACGGTTGCGTGCAAGGGGCGCCACGGTGACGATCGGATGATGGAAATGCGGGCGTGGGCGAAAGCGGCGTAGCATTCATCGAAGATGATCCAGACCCCGCAGTCGATGGCTAGCTGGGCCATGCCAGCAAGAGTATCGCGGTCATAAACCGCTCCAGTCGGATTGTTCGGCGCATTGATCACGATCGCCCTGGTCTTTCGCGTAACGGCCGCCCTGAGGTCCGAGAGCGTCGGCACATAGTTGTTGTGCCGGGTCTCAACAAAGACGGGCGTCCCGCCGGCAATGACGATCTGGGCCGGGAGAGTGGTCCGGTAGGGAACGGGGATCAGCACTTCGTCCCCTGGATTCACGAGAACCATGGCCGCATTGAACAGCGCCTATTTCGCGCCACTCGTCACAGCGATTTCATCGGCCGACCAGGGTTGTCCAGTATCGGTGGAGATCTTGCGAGCGAGCGCGTTACGCCACTCGATAACACCGAGCGAGTCGGTATAGTAGCGGTTGATGTTGCAGTTGATTGCGGAGATCGCGCCCTCCCGCACTGATGGCGCCGTGTGGCTCCAGATCTCTCCGGCGGTCAAATCGATTATTTCCTTGCCGCTTGCGGCAACTGCTTTGGCAGCAGTACTCGCCGCAGCGGTCCTCCGACGATTTGAACAAGACTGTGCGTTGCGCCAACACGAGCGCTCTCCGTCGATCCAGAATGTTGCTTGTGGTTGTTGCCGCTGTGGGGGCTAGGGGGCTTGACAGCGGGATGTCACAGCTCGCGCAAGACACGTCATAGTCCGCGTTGGCGTTTATCTCGGAGAGAAATAAGTTCGCTCGTCGATGACTGGATGGTCGTTGAGTCGGGGAGATTGGGCTGAGATGCTGCGGCAGGGTACGGAGCGGCCGCGCAAGAGGAGCGCGCCGGCCGAAGGATCGTCCAATTTCAGAGAGTACTCTGGGCGTCGCTGAACGGTTCGGTGGAACGTGATGATAAGGCAGCCGGTCGCATGGCAGTGGACCGCTCGAGAATGAGTATGTTGCAGCGTCGATGGAGAAGTTATTGCCCCAGGTCAGGAGGGTGAAGATAACGCGATTCCGCACGGGCGAGTTCGTCGTACTTCAGCAGCTCGAAGACCTCGTCGAGCGTCGCAATATTGGGCTCAATGCTGGCAGTATTCTCCTCAGCGATGATGCGACTGCAAACCTGCTGCATTGCGGCAATTGCAGCTCGCATGGAGTGGTTGGCCCAAATCACCGTGGAAATGCGGGCCCTGCGATATGCCGAGACTGGGGTTCGATAGTACTTCGTTGGAACGATCACGACCGGTAACTTGTTCTGCCAGGCACGCGTAAACGCGAAGATCTCGTCCGCGGCGGTCCTTCGCGAGTGAATGAGGATCGCGTCAGATCCCGCGTCCGCGTACGCGTGGGCGCGGGAGATTGCTTCGTCGATTTCATGTCCAGCGATTAACGATTCGATACGGGCAACAAGGATCAGATCGTCCGCGACCGTATCCTTCACGGCGCGCAAGCGGCCGGAGAACTCGTCGATGTCGGCGAGGGGATGCCGATCGCCAACGAACGAGTTCATCTTCGGAAAACAACTGTCTTCCAGCGCGACGCCGGCAGCGCCACACTGACGCAGTTTGCGGGCCAGCAGACGAGCGTTGTTGAAGTTACCGAAGCCGCCGTCCCCGTCGACCAGAACCGGCAGCTGGCTTGAGTCCACGATTCGCTCGACTACGTCGACAAGTTGGCTCCAGGACGCTTCATTGGCATCGCGGTAACCCAGAGAGGAGGCAATCGACAGGCCCGATGCCCAGAGGCCCTTGAAACCTACGCGCTCGGCGATCGCGGCGGAGAGGCCATCATGCGCTTCCATGAGAAACGAGAGTTCGCTGCTGCAGCAGACCTCAGATCGCATCATTTCGCCAAATGACGGGTTGGCGGACCGGGTATGGCCGTTGGCGAGGACAGAAGGTGATGGGGCCTGCATGTCGAATCCTTGTGTGCTTGACCGGCCGACGTTCGTAAGTGGACATGACATGTTTCTGTCATCTCGATCAATGACGAGCGTTGGTAGTTGACTGGCTTCGAGATTGGCGACGCTCGATCGTTATTGGGGAAATTGCGTTGACGTTGCGGCCTTCCTGCACTGTTCAGACGGCACGCGGGCGCTGGTGGTCAATCCGCCCGCATTCCGCGCCCCCCCCCCGACTGTCAGGCAGACGGGAAACAGGCGTACGTAGCGCGCGCCGTCAAAGGCTGATCGGGAGGACGCCCGTTCGTCGGCCTGGAGACCGGTTATCAGTAGCAGTGTGATCGGCAGCCATCGACTTCCGCTGCCCGGCTCCCGCAGATGTTCGGCTGTTTCCTCGTCTATCGAGGTTTTGGCAGGAGCGTAGGCGTGGTGTACCCGGGCCAGGGACTTCTGCGGGCCAATGACTGAGCCGGCCTGAGGCCTGCTAGAGGCTCCCATGTCGGGTGTGCAACATGCTGTCGGACCCATGACACGTCCGACCGGGCATACGGTATTACAATCAGCCTGTCGGAATTGGCATAAGGCTTGATTGAGGCATGTCGGCAGCATGGCCGGTTGAAGGAGTGGCAGCGATGGCTTGCAACATCATCGACTCTCAATGGATGGTCCGGGTCGGGCACGAAGTCGATTGTTCCGATGACGTGACCGATCGCAACGCGCACGTGGTATTGCCAGCATGATCGATTACTGGATCGTAGTCCGCGACAACATCGCTGCGCGTTCGCGCCACGGCGCTGCGCCCATGCCTGGTCCTCTACCTGCCGGCAACAATGTTCGGCAGGCAGCCGCCTTCAAACGGCTCGAGGCCGAGGTTCGGCGTATGGACCTGGACGGACCGGCCGCGGTTGACTGGAGCAAGGTCAATACTCTGTCGCTCAACATCCTGTCGAACCGGTCAAAAGACATTCTGGTCGCCTGCTGGGCCACCTATGGCTTGTTTCGGGTCGAGGGATATGAGGGTCTTGCCGTCGGCCTCGGCGTCCTGCGCGGTTTGGTGGAGGCGCACTGGGAGGGGTTATTTCCGCCGCTCACGCGGGATGATGCGCGGGCCGCGGCAATCGACTGGCTCCTTCGCCTCGTGCCGGCGCTGGCTGCGAACGAGCCGACTGAGGCCGACGCTTCAGCCGTGATTGCCGCCTATGATGCGCTCGTTGGGCTGGCTCGCGCACTCGGGGGGAAGCCGGTCAATGGGCAGGTCACCCTGGACGTTTTGTTGCGGGCGCTGCAATCGTATTACGAACGAGCCACCAGTCGCATCAGTCCCGTGTCCGGTCCCAATGGCGGTTGCTCTACCTGCGTCCCCGGCTGAGCGGCTCAAGCAGCAGCACACCGAACGTAGCGCTATGGCTGGCACCGGTGGCGATTGGTTTGTCTGACCACTTGCTCATATTCTGCAGCAAAGGTGCGAGTCCCGACTGTCCGGATCTCTGCGGTGAGCGAGGGGCTCGACAATACCGGCGTCGCCACGCGATCGTCGCATCGGGTCGGCTTTGTTGCTGGCGTGCCAGATTCGATCTTTCGCAATGCGTCACCCTAACCCATCGGGCGCGCGGCTGGCCGTTCAGCGCATCGGGGCGATCGCGATCACTGCAGCACGCGCGCCCAAAAGGGAAGAGTGACGGTGTGAGAAGCGGACGTGTGTTCTTCCCATCGCAAAAGTTGATCGTTCCATCGCATAAATGTGTCAACTGTTGAATATCTGAATGAGTGCAACCATAAATCGTCACAACCATGCCGTTTCCTTGCGTGTGCATTCAGAACTAGCGGGGAAAATAGTGCGATGTCAGGTGCCGACTGGAGATCAGAGAGCGCATACCACAATGTCAGGAAAGCAGAACCGGCCGACATAGCCTGGGAGTGGCTGCGCCGCGATCGCGAATATCAAAAGGATTTCGGAGCCCTGGTCGAGAGCAAACGGTCAGATGCGACGGACCACTTCCGACGGAAGTGGGGGCTGACATTTCGCAGCTGATCCGAACGAGACGTTCGACAATCAGGCTGTTTTCTGGTCGCCCGAGGCGCTGTCGAGCGTGCTGACCGTTCGCACGGCGATCGGCTCGACCGGGTCCAATCCGTACGAGCTTGATTTCGCCGACCTGGCAGGCAGCGCGCTTCGTGAAGCGCCGGATGGATGGCATGCCATCGTTCCGCTCGGAGGAGCGAAGCATCGGCTTTGGCTGAGAGACCTTCCACCGGGCGGATCATTGGTTACCGTCGACTTGCCGTTCGACCGGAATTTCGACCTTCGCTTGCAGGCTGCACATCGATTTTGGCTGGCGGTCGAAAGGCGCCCCGTCGGACGGCCGCCTCTTGCTCAATCCATCGGGACCCGGCATCGGCACATCCTCGCCTTGCGTGCGGTGGACGGGTGGCTGGAAGGCAACAGCTATCGCAACATCGCGCAAGGCCTCTTTGGCAAGTCTCGCATCCCTGATCGAGCGTGGAAAACACACGATCTGCGCAGCCGGACCATTCGCCTGGTCCAGATGGGGCTGCGCCTCATTCGAGGCGGCTATCGTGACTTGCTCCGCCATAAGGGCAAAGACAGTGATGACACCACCTGAGCTCGCGCTGATCGGCCAGCTGCATGCCGTGCTCCCAGGCCAGCAACCCCCAGGCAAACGAGTATGTCCCGCTGGTGAAATCTCTGGTGCGAATACCGCGACGGAGCGCGTCCAGCCCGGCAAACGCTTGCAGTGAACGATTTGGAGGTCGCCATGTACACCGCCCTGAGCCTGATCGCGATCTGGCTGCTGATTAACGCGCTGCTCTTTTTCGTGATGACGCACGTCGACAGGTCTGACCGGTAACGCTCTGGGGGGAGCAAGCTTTCCGGAGGCAAGCATTGCGCTGGCCGGCGGCTGCATCGCTGTCCCGTTCATGGCCCGCAAGGATCGAAACTGCTTACCGCTTACAGGCCGTCCGGCCGGCACGCTATCGATGTCGGCTTCGCAATCAATGTCCGCAGGCGGACATGGCCGTGCGGCCCTGAGCGGCTGAAATTCGCGAGTCTTTAGCCGGCACGCAGCTTGCACTTAATGCGCCGCCAGCTGGCACAAACCATCTATGCCCGTTTCGGGATCGCTGCTCGTTTTGCGCCGCTTGCGCCTGACCGCGAAGCCTGTGAGCGCGGACATTCGACCTCATCCGGAGCAAGCCTATGAAAACATCACTGCTCTCTGCCGCATTGCTCTCGATTGCCTCTTTCACCGCCACGACGGTTTCGCAGGCGCCGACGACCGCGGCCGCGGCTGACGACCCGTTCCTTTGGCTCGAGGAGATCGAAGGGGCGAGCGCGTTGGCCTGGGCACGCGCCGAGAATGACAAGACGCTCGGCGTGCTCCAATCAGATCCCCGCTATCGGCGCTTCTACGAACAGGCGCTCAGCATCCTGCAGGCCAAGGATCGAATTGCATACGTTTCGCTTGGACGGCGCGGCTCGGAAAATTTCTGGAAAGATGAGGACCAGGTGCGCGGCGTCTGGCGGCGCACCACGCTAGAAAGCTATCGTAGCCAAGATCCACAGTGGGAAACCATCCTCGACGTCGACGCATTGGCCATCGCCGAGAACAAGAATTGGGTCTTTCAAGGTGGCAGCAGCCTGCCGCCTGAAGAGCGTCTCTGCCTGATTAGTCTTTCCGACGGCGGCAAGGATGCCGTGTCCATACGCGAGTTCGACAGCGAGGCCAAATCCTTTGTTGCGGACGGCTTTTATCTTCCAGAGGGCAAGCAGAACGTCAGCTGGGTCGATGATGACACACTCCTTGTTGCACGGGACTGGGGTGAGGGGACTTTGACGCAGGCCGGCTACCCCTTTGTGGTGAAAGAGCTCAAGCGCGCTCAGCCGCTCAGCGAGGCTCGCGAGATCTTTCGCGGCGAGCCTACCGATGTTCAGACGTGGCCCTTGGTGCTTCGAGATAGCGAAGGTCATGTCCATGCGACCGGGGCCGTCCGCGTGGTCAGGTTTTTCGAGCATGAGTACGTGGTCTTCCGCCCCGATGGGCCCATCAAACTCAATCTGCCGAAGAAGGCCGCGATCGTCGGGCTCGCGAGTGGCCGGCTGCTTGTGGAGCTTGACGAGGACTGGACACCGTCTGGTGATATCAGCTTCGCCGCCGGATCGCTGATCTCGTATGACTTGGCCGAATGGAAACAGGATCCTCAGCGCGCCAGACCATCGCTTGTCTTCCAGCCTGGGCCCCGCCAGGCCCTGAGCGACGTAGACACCACAAGGAATTTGTTGATCCTGACGGTCCTCGAGAACGTTCAGAGCAAAGCGTTCGCTTATAAGTACGATCAGGGAGCCTGGTCGGCGACGGCGATCCCGCTGCCGCAACATACAAATGTCAGCCTGTCAGCCACCTCCGATGAAGCGGACCAGGCGATGTTCACCGTCTCGAACTATCTCAGGCCGACGTCAGTCTGGTATTTTGATGCCGAAACTCAAGAACTTGAGGAATTGAAGACGACACCGACTGCCTTTGCTGCGTCCAATCATGTCGTAGAGCAGTTCCAAGCGACTTCGCGTGATGGCACGTCAATTCCCTATTTTCTGGTGCGGCCGAAGAACGCGAGGTTTGACGGCGCCACTCCGACACTTCTTTATGGCTATGGCGGGTTCCAGGCTTCGCTTCTGCCCTCCTATCTCGGACCCGTGGGGCGGCTCTGGCTCGAACAGGGCAATGCCTATGTCGTTGCAAATCTGCGCGGGGGCGGCGAGTTTGGCCCACAATGGCATCAAGCAGCCCAGGGGGCAACGAAGCAGACGACATGGGATGACTTCATTGCCGTTGCCGAAGACCTGATCCGCCGCAAGATCACAAGTCCGCGCCGGCTGGGCGTAATTGGCGGCAGCCAGGGCGGCCTGCTTGTTGGCACCGCGATCACCCAACGTCCCGAGCTCTTCAACGCGGCGATCATCCAGGTGCCGCTGTTTGACATGCTTCGATACACCAGCCTGGGCGCGGGCGCCTCCTGGATTGCCGAGTACGGTGATCCCGCCATCGCCGAGCAGCGCGCGTGGATCGAAGCTTACTCGCCCTATCAGAAGCTGGTACCGGGCAACACCTACCCCGCTCCTTTAATTCTTACCTCCACCAAGGACGACCGCGTGCATCCAGCGCACGGCCGCAAGGCTGCAGCAAAGCTCGCCGCGCTGGGCCAGCCTTACTTCTACTACGAGAACATCGACGGGGGACACAGCGCCGCGGCCAATCTCACCGAACATGCGCGTCGACTAGCCCTTGAATACACCTATGCATCGAAGCGGCTCTGTTCCGAGGAAGTTAGCGGACGGGACTGATCGAGGCAGATAAATCCCGACCATTGCTTATCTGGGCGTCACCACGTTCTGGAGCTTGATCCATCGAACCGGACGCGAAGCGATAGCAGCGAACCAGACAATCGGCAGGCAAGATGTGACGCTCGGATTTTGAGAGCGATTGGAGGAATTCGCAAGCCATATAGGCGAGACAGGTCGAACACGAGCTCGCCAGTGGCCAGCCCCTCGTTCAGGCTAGCCCGGCACCATCTCGCTCGACGGCCAAAGTTGTGCAGAGCATGATTGGCCCGGGACTTGCTATTCCAAACCACAAACTCCGTTCCATGTTTTTGGAGAGATCGCAGAGCAATAAACGATCCACCGAGCGGGACTTCTCATCAAGCTGTGCCTCAGATGCTAGAGTTCGAATTGCCTATGTGCCTCGATCGAGACTTAGTCGACAATTGCAGCAGCATGCCGGGTCGGTGAACTCGCGTGCTAGCCAAGGCACCGAAACGGTCTCAGTGGTCAGGCGTGGCCGGCCAATCAGCATTAGCGGCGTCGGTTGGTTGGGAAAAACCTCGCGCATGAGAGCCCGATCACAAATAACTCATCGCAATTAGTGGTGGCCATGAAGTAAGTCAGATGCGCAAGCTACCTATTCTGAAAAGCCTGCATTTGTTTGAGGCGGTCAGCGAGTTTCCAAGCTTCTCAAGGGCAGCCGAGCGGCTAAACATGACGGCCGGCGCGGTAAGCTACCAGATGCGCCTTCTTGAGGATTGGTTCGGCAGAAGGCTGTTCGTTCGCCATAGTTCAGGTGTGCGGCTGACATCCGACGGCGAACAGCTGAAGCGCAGCTGTGCGAGCGCGTTCACAATGCTCGAGAAAGGATGCTATGAGCTACGAAGGCGCGATGCAGGACGTTCCGTGGTGGTGGGGTGCTCAACCACATTTTTGTTGCACGGTTTGTTGCCCCGTATTGGTGCGTTCCGCGAACTCCATCAGAACATTGATCTTGTCTTTGAGACCGATGCCGATCTAGACGCGCTGGCTGTTGGTGCGTTGGACGTGTTGTTCGTTTCCGGCCTTTTGAAGCGGCCGCTTCCCGTCCGTGAGGTGCACGTATCGAACGAGTTGATTGGTCCTGTCTGTGCGCCCGCTACGATCGAGGCGATCAAAAGCCGGGAGGACATTCTATCTATTCCTCTGCTGCACGAGGCCGCCAGGTTAGACGCCTGGAGCGAATGGGCCAGCGCAGCTGCAATATGCTTGGAAGGATCGCGCCACGTCGTGTTCGATACATTTTCTTTGGCTGTCGAGGCGGCAAAAAGTGGTCTTGGAGCCGCAATATCCTCGCAAATTCTGGTCCGAAGTAACCTTGAGAAAGGAGAGCTTGTGGCTCCGTTCGGCTTTGTGCCGGTCAATCGCTCAATCTACATGTTTGTCAATGGGCGCGCGCAAAGTATCGCGGCTGTTAAAGAGTTCGAGCGCTGGGTGCTGTCAGACATACTGAGCCGGGATCATCTGCCATCGCCTTTGCAGGCCGCAACTCGGCAGATCAGGCGGGCTGGTCAATTAAAGCTTCCCGCTGGGCCAATGCTCGCGTCAACCCGTTGATGACCATCATGGGCTTACAAGGCGCCGCTCTTCACGGATGAAGGGCTGGGAATCCATGGCGCGCAGCTAAAAGATGAAGGATTACAAACGGATCATCGACATAGGCGAGCCCGTTCGCGAACTTCGCATTCTCTGGTCGAAGGCGGCCCTTCTCCAAAATAAGAACGGGCGCGGACTGATGATCCTGGCCGAGCCTCTCGATCAGCGCGGTCCGGGGCTTGGCCCAGGCAATTCGACGAACGTCGAGCCTTGCAGCGCGGCTCGGAAACGCGGACAGCACCCCGTCCAACAGCAAGCATTGCCAGCAATAGAATTCTCGTCCTGGTAAGGCCGGATCTGCAAAGGGGCGTTCTAAAAGGAACAGCTGGTCCCATGGCATCGTGTGGATCCTTAATCTAGCGATCGACAGGACATCAAGCTTGAGATTCCCTTGACTTGACCACGGCAAAGGTCGCAACGGCGAAAGCAACAAATGCGCTCGCCGCGCATAGTAGTACGATCATGCTGAAAGGGAGCTGATCACCTAAAAGCGAAAAAGCAATGCCGTTTCCCGCGACGCCGCCATAGGTGCAACATTGAAATAACCCGGAAAGGCGACCGGCTCGATCCGAAGCCACTGAGGAGACCATGTGCGTGTGAGCGGAAGCCGCAAATATTTGGCCAAGGCCAAGCATCGCGCTACTGGACGCGATGACCACAGGCAGGCCAGCATCGAGTGACATGATCCCAAGGCATCCCGCAAGCAGCGCTGCGGCCCCGGCAATGGTTGGCAAGGCGCCCAACAGGCTGAAAATCGGCTTGACGGCCAGCGCCCCCAGCAAGGCGAAAACGCCGTTGATCATGACGATCGTCAATAGAACGCTTCTATCGAGAACCCCGTCAGTTGTGGCACGTATTGCGGGATAGACATTGATGATGCCGGCGCCGAGATTGAGCAGAAAGACAGCAAGGAATGCGGGGTAGAGCGGTGCCAAGTACAGGACAGTTCCGGAAGGCCGCGCCTCAAGGACCGCTGGTGTCCTTCTGAACTGCTGCTTGATGCCAAGAAGCACGATCAAGGACATGATGATCGCCGATATGTTGAACGCCAAAACTCCAGGCAAGTGCAATTGATCGGACAGCATGGCACCTGCAAACATTCCGAGCAGATAGGTGAGCCAGTCGATATTGGCAATGTTGCGCAGCACAGAGATCATGCCGTCTTCCGATGTGATACGACGGAAGAAAGCAACTTCTGCAGACAAGTAGACGGGCTGGACCAGGCTCAGGACAACCATTGAGGCATAGCTCAGGAGGGAATCGGCTCCGTCGCTGCCGAAGATGGCGAGCAGCGTGCATATGCGAATCGCATTGACAATCATCATGGCGGAGATCGGATCACCTCTGTCGACCAGCGGCGACAGGAAGAGGCTCCCAAGCATGATAGGCGCAAAAGTGACAGCAACGCCGAGACCTGCGGCGCTCATGCCGGATTGAAGAAGGCCGATCAGGATGCCGATTCGGAACGCCCAGCCGCCGATCTGGATGATAAAATGCGACAGATAGATGAGTTGGCGTATGCTCGAACCACTCATTGTCGACCTAGCTCAAGATGCCATCGAGTGGATATCGCTTGACGCGGACGCAAAGTTGACGCTGGTCTTATGCCGCGACCTCGGTGCGATGAGCCCGCGAAGAGCATGACGAACACTCTCGCAATAGGACGATTGGTCAAAAGGCATCTATTCAAACTGCCTCCTGTGGCGTGTGGTCGCTCAAGACAAAGTGCCGGCCAATTCGGCCGTCCTTTTTCCGGTCAGATCCCCAAAGAACAGCGCTTGTCGCGGAACAGGACCAGCTGGACTCTGCCCAGAGCTTTGAGATGCAGCTACTATTTTCCTTGCGATCCTGTCGCACGCCTCTCGGCTTTGACGCAAAGAATGCCATGAGCCGCAAGTTCATGACGGCTCGGCGGAGGACGCGCAAGCTCGGTCCCGCCGCGAGGCTAGGTCAGCTTCCAGACTTCTCTGGATGTGCACACGGGTGAGGAGGTAGTCTGGATCGCCGCCAATCTCGACAGCGACGGTAGCGTGGTTCAGTGATATATCTGGCCGGCCCTCGTTGAAGTACTCGATGGCGAGATTGTTGTGCGTGGGCGCGTGCCGAGGGTTGAGTTCGAGGGCTCGAAGATAGTGCGCGATGCTCTCCGTCGCCTTGCCAAGCTCGGAATAGGCAAGGCCGAGGTTGCTTTGTAGATCGGGGTTCTTGGAATTGATCTCGGCTGCCGACAGATAGGACTCCAGAGCAGCTTTCGGCCTATCTTGCCGCATCAAGATGTTGCCCTTCTCGAAGTGAGCTCGCCATTCGTTTGGCTTGATGACAAGTGTCCTGTCGAGATCGGAGAGGGCGCCTGCGGCATCTCCCATTCTGTTGCGAAGTGCGGCCCTGTTCAGATGAGCTTCGTAATAGGGCGGACAAAGCTCAATGGCGCGCGCATATGCCTCTAGCGCCTCAGCTTCCCTTCCGGGTACTTTCGAAAGCAGGTTTCCCAGGTCATTGTGATACTCTCCGTAGTAGGGATCGCAGGCGATGGCCTCACGCAACTGCTTCTCAGCCCGGGAAAGTTCGTTGATGAGTTCATAGACCTGACTGGTGTTGTAGATAAGAATGGACTGGTGAAGCTTGAAGCGCTCGTCGCCATACGCCTTAAGCATCTTGCCAAGGCCTTCGGCGCAAAGGGCTAGGGCTTCGACGTATTTTTCCTGCTTGGCCTTGATGTAGGCATATGCGTTCTCTGCAAACACCTTGATGTAGTCGTACTTGTCGTGACCCCTGAAATCCCGCTCGATGGTCTCCAGATTCCGCACGGCGTACTGTTCGGCCAGCGTGAGGTTGACCGGCTGCTGATAGCGTCCATAGGTCATTGATTGGGCGTAGAGAACCGTTGGCGTGTATCGGCTCTTGGGGAAAGTCTTGTAGAATTCATCCAGATAGGGAACCGACGCCCGCCCGCAGCCGAGCGAATACAGCACAAAAGCCGCGTTGATGAAGGCGGCGTTCACCGGAGCATCTCCCCAGCCGTAGGTGCGAAGCGCGGGATCGGCGAAAAGTTCTCCGAAGTAGCCAAACCAGAGATCATACAGGCCGATGCTCTGGAGGATCTGACTCGGCTCTGCAAGCAGTTCCAGACGATTGTATTTGTCCCGTATCGATAGCGCATGAAGCATGACGAGCGGCGCCTCGCCCGCCAGACAGCGGTCCAGGCAAGCGCGGTGCAGCTGCTCGTGCAGATGATCTGCGGCCGCCTGCTCGAAGGTTGCATAGTTTCGTTGCGCGATCAGATCAGGCGTCGTGCAATCGGATTCAATGTACGATTTGAGAAGGCTGTGCCGTTCCCCGGTGTTGTGGCTGGCCAGATAAAGGTCCACGGTCGCGATCGGATCGAGATAGCCGATGACCGGCAATCCGGCTGCTGCGCATTTGCCTAAAGCCTCCGCAATCAACGGATTGCCGCCACTTGCCTCATAGATCTGTCGCTGTTTCTCCGCAGCGAGATCCTGATCCAGGAGCGGCCCGAGTTCCTGCAAGCTATATCTGCCGAAATGAACCTCGCTGGCGTCCGGAAAATACAGGCGTTGTTCATAATCGATCAGGACAAACCGAAACAGCCGCGCATCGTCGTTAAGCCTGACCAGCAGCTTGATCAGATTCTTCGCCGAATTCGACAGGGCAGCCGCCCGGTCGATGACGATTGTGTGACGATCCTGGCGCTCTTGGGCACACTTGATCAGGAATTCGGCTAGTCCGACCAGGAGCTTGTTTTGGTATTCGTGATGATAGAAGCGCGTACGCTCCTCCTTGTTCGAGGTATTGGTGAGATCCTTCGGCACGGTAAAGGCTTCGCTGACCAGGAGAGGGAACAGTCGCTTCAAGGATTGTTGTGCCGCCTCAACCAGTTTTGGCCTATTTTCAGTAGCCCACCTCAGTTCGGCGTCGATGAGCGTTTGCAGCCCGGCAAGATAGCCGCCGGTTCGCCAGTCGCCGTCGGTGATTGAGAGATTCGAGCCAGAGCTCGCGAGTACCCGATTTGATCGTCGGCACGGGTGCCATGCCGCCTTCTGCCTTCAAAATCGTGATCGGACTGATCTCGAGAGATGATGATATGGCTGGAAGCACGCGCTGCTGGATCAAATCAACCATTTACTCTCCCCAAACCTGTCACAAAGGAGGGTGATCAAAAGGACCACCCTCCGATGCCGCTATGCTCTCATCAAGTAGATGCATTCAAGGCGCTCGTCGAAATCTAGAGCGTACCCGTGTACGGAGTGGTGGTGCGGATGGTGGTCTTGATCTCAGCGATCTTCTTTTTCATCACGTTTTCCTTTCCTTCTCTGGCACGCCAGACCAACCGAAAGCGCGGCCGATCGTGCAGGAAAAGGATAGTGAGTTGGCGGACCAATCCGCAGCGAGATTCCTTGAGATCAGCTGTCAAAAAAATTGAAAGGGCGGTCCGGATCGGATACGCCAGCAGGTTGGCACCTGAGCCGCTTACAAGGCGCGATTTCGGTGCCGCTGGTTACGCGGCGCCCATGCAAATGCGGTGCGTCCGCTGCAAGTCGCTCATGCGATCAAATCTACTATTTTCTCATCCGCAGATTGCGACCGAGCCGATGACGGTTTGATTTCTTGCTCCCATGCGCGGCCTTAGCGAGTGCCCTACAATTCGGGCGGTCCCGAGAGCCGCAGCATATCGTGGCCTGATTGTGATGCAGATTCCGTGGTTCATTGCGAACGGGGCCTGGTCTGTTCGGTTGTTCGGCGGCGTGGATTGTCGCGGTATGAATCCAAAGAAAGGCGCTTGCCTAGGGATAGGCAGCCTGAAACAACCGATCTCCCATAGGCACTACGCACCCGTCGTCAGTACACAAGCGGCCTGTTGCCCCGAATACGATATCCAATTGACACCATAGTTGGTCTCACGGATGAATTCGTCGAAAGCCAATCTTTCATGCTTCTCGAATCCTACGTAGTTGAAGTATTCGTCAAACACGATAACGCATCCCGGACGAATCTGAGACTTGAGCCCCGTAAAGATACTTCTTGTGCTTGAATATATGTCGCAATCGACGTGGATGAACGCAACGGGCAGCTCGCGCTGAGCAAACACCGGAACCGTCTCATCAAATAGACCAACAATAAGCTCTACGTTCTCCGGAACGTCAGGCGCCTTGCCTCCACGATCGAAGTCCACTGGAAGGTATCCGTTCCAGCGCTCCGGGAGGCCATTAAAGCTATCGAAGCCATAAAACTTCCGCTCTGGAAATCGCTCGGCCATGGCGCCGATGGTGTAACCGCTATAGACGCCGAACTCGAGGGCAACACCCGCACCCGCTTTTGACAAGGCATCAAACCTGAACTCATCATGATCGGCAAAAAACACAGCATCAGCCATTTCTGTGCGGATTATCTCAATGGCTTGTTCCTGCGCAATCACAGACAAAGTACGAAACAAGCTATGGTTTGTTCTGGGTAGCCCGTACATTTCCGCAGCGGTTACAAGTTTGCGCAGGTGTTCATTTGCAATGTCCTGCTTGCCAAGCATTGTCGACAAAGCTTTGGCGACCTCGCTGGAAGATTTTGCTAGCCGATCAATTGCTGCCAATAGGCGATCATCAACCGTTTCTTTCATCGCGTTTCCTTTTGACTAAACAAGAATCAATTTCTCTCGCCGATCCCGACGAATTTATCTCATCGAAGCTGCATTTTTACCGGCGTTTGATCGGCGGCGGGAACGGCAAAGAGCTGATCGTCGGAATTTTCCGATATCTTGGTCTTCTCATCGGCATCCATTAGCGCGTCGACATTAGGGAGCTTCGCTACCCACGTCTTAACGTGTCATTGTTCGTCTTTTGGTCAGCCCCCCTGTGCGGCCGCGCCAAATTTCCAGTGGCATCGACCCAATCAAGATCTGTAAGATAAGCGCAAATAGCCACGGCAGTCGATGAGCGGTTTGAGACAATGGGCGTGACTGCCGCCGATCTCCAATAGTGTTACGTAGCTCTGGTTCAACCGCTCGTAGTTGTTGCGGATCAAATTTGGCAACAGCATACGTTCCGCTGGCCCTTCGACCAGAATGGCTGCATCAGTGAAAAACAAATCGGCATGGTGCGCTCGAAGATAGGCATGCTAGTTGACGATGGCGCTGCGGCGGATGCGGTGGCGCTGATGGATCAGGGCTTATGGACGCTCGAAGATCTTGCCGCAACGAGTTGCCGAAGGAGAGAAATCCATGCTCTTTCTCCTGGCCAGAAGGAGCAGAGCCGAGGGACGGTTCCGCAGGGATCCTGAAGCGTTTCGTTCTCGCCCTCGGTAGTGAGAAGGGGGTATGTCTTGCAGGTGATCGCGTTATCGGCTGGCGCAGGGACACTCTCGACAGAGAGGAGGTCGTGATCCGTGGCAGTTGATCGTCGAACCTTCGCCGCAGCCGGGTTTTCTACGCTCGTATGCGGATACGCGCTGGTGCAGCAGGGGCGGACCGCACCGGCCGGGCGCCCCGTGGTCGCCGGCTATGTCGCCCCCTGGAAGGCCCGGCCCGGGGGTCCAGGCATCAAGATGATCCCGGCGCGCGAGCTGACCCACTTGATGTACGCATTCGGCACCGTTTCGGCAGATGGACTGGCTGAACTTGCGGATCGTTGCCTTGACGCAGGAGCCTGCGACGGAACCGCGCCGTCGAGTCCGTTCGGCGGTAACTTTATCCAACTCGCCGAATTGAAGCGGGACAATCCGCAGCTTCGGGTTCTGATTTCATTGGGCGGTTGGAATGGGTCGAGGTATTTCTCGGCCGCTGCTGTCACGCCGCGCTCTCGCGCGCGGTTCGCACAATCCGTGATCGATGCGTTCTTTCGGCCGTATCCCGGCCTGTTCGATGGTGTGGACGTCGATTGGGAATTTCCCGTGTCAGGAGGACGGGCAGGGAATGTCGCGCGCCCTGAAGACCGTGGTAATTTTACGCTCCTGATTGCCGAAGTCCGCCGAAAGCTCGCCGAGTTTTCCGCGTTGGAGCGCAGGGAAATGGAGCTCACCATTGCGGTGTCGGCCGCCCCCGACAAGATCGTCAATCTGGAGGCGGCCGCTCTGGCCGGGCTGGTCGACCGAATTCATCTGATGGCCTACGACTTTCACGCAGGCTCGGCCTTTGCCGCCTTCAATGCTCCGCTGTTCGCCTGCGCCGGCGATCCATATCCCGATCTCAATGTCGATGCCAGTGTGAATGCCTTGATCCGGGTCGGCGTGCCGCCGGCGAAGCTGACGCTCGGGATGGCCTTCTTTGGCCGAGCTGTCGCGAACGTTCCGCCGCAGAATGGCGGGCTCTTCCAAAATGGGGCGACAGCGAGTGAAGAGTGGGGAGGCAGCGACGGCGTCGATTACCGGGATCTCGTCGCGAGGCGACCGGAGAAGCACGGCTTTCGCCGGTTTTGGAGCGACGAGGCTCAGGTGCCGTGGCTGTATAACGCCGAACGGCGCATATGGATCAGCTACGACGATCCGCTCTCCATCGCACGTAAGGCGATGTATGCCCGCGCCCATGCACTCGCTGGGGTCATGATCTGGGACCTGTTCGCCGATGATGGTTCGCTACTCGCGGCACTCCGTGTCCCTCCCGCGCGAAGATCCGAATAGGATCGTGGTCATCGCGTCGCGTTGAAGCGCATCATCCGCGCGTCTCGAACGAATTCAGCCGCGGGCCAAGTCGGTGCTGTGGGATCAGATACGCGCCGGCTTGAAACCGGCAAGGTCGGAGTCTGACAACCGGCAGCATCGTTCGGGATTATGCTGGCGACAATGCTCGGAGATGCACCTTCGCTGGTGGCAAATTGCAATGAGGTCTGCGCGATCGCCAAAAATAGCTTGAATCTCACGTGGCGTCAGATCGTAAGTTTGAGGCCATAACGAAAACGGCATGCGGCGGCAATGAATCGGCAAATATCGTTACGTCGACGCATTAAAGCGTGAGGCACTTCGTCGCGGTGCGTTCGCTCGAGTTCTCTACGAGAGATTGCGCCACATCGCAACCGCTAGGCCGAGACAGCTCGAGAAGATCTCGCCAACAAGAAAGCTGACGCGGTGCACTGTGGAAGCAGATTTTCGAATGCGTGACTGCGAAAAGGGTTACCGGTGACTTCTTACAATCTTCTCTTCGCCTCGTGGGGCACGTTGGGAAATCTCAGTCCGCTGCTTACTGCGGCTCGCCGATTGCGCCGGCATGGTCATCATGTCCGGGTGATCGCCGATCCGGCCATGCGAACAGAAGTCGAGGCTGCTGATTTCGAATTCGTGACATGGCGCCGTGCCCCAAAGGGGGAGGCCGCGGACCCAGTGGATGTCTCAGACCTGCGGGATCGGATGCGCAGGGTCGTCTTTGAGCCTTGCTCGGCCTACGCGGCCGACATTCGCGACGAGATTGGCCGCGTGCCAACAGATGCGGTCCTCGGCCTCGACCTCCTGTTTGGCGCGGCGGTCGGGGCGCAAGCGTGTGGCGTGCCTTTCGCGTTTCTCTCCCCTCACGTCAGCATTCGGAGTCTTCCGGGAATACCGCCTGCGACGTCCGGATTGGGGCAACCGAAAACGCCGGAGGAGCGCGCCGCAGTCGCTGCAGCCTCTGCCGCGCTCGCTGCGGCGATGAACGCGTCCCTTCCGATCCTCAATAAAGCCCGCGTCGATTTCGGCCTTCCGGTTCTTCCAGGCGCTATGGACCTGTTCGACCAGGCCGATCGCGTTCTGCTGGCGGTCAGTCAGGCCTTCGACTTCGAGGCAGACTCCCTTCCGGGCAGTTTCCGCTATATCGGGCCTTTGCTCGATGTGCCGAGTTGGTCGGGGTCGTGGCAGGCCCCCTGGTCCGCGCGAGCCGGTTGTCCCCGCGCGCTGATCGCCTGCAGCACCGGTGCGCAGGGCCAGCGAGACTTGTTTCAACGCGTCATCAATGCCGTCAGCGCCATTGATATCGAAGCTGTTTTTACAGCTGGGCCGAATCTGGACATGGCCGATCTTCGTGCTCCGAGGAACATCCATCTGGTGCGCGGCGCGCCCCACGACTCCGTCATGAAGGATGTTTCTGTTGTCATATCACAGGGCGGCCACGGGACGGTCACCCGTTCAATCATCAATGCCTTGCCGCAGCTCGTTCTGCCAATGGGACGAGACCAGTCGGCAAACGCAGCGCGGGTCGAAGCGAAGGGAGTAGGGCTTCGATTGGGGCCGACAGCGTCCGAATCGGAGATAACGGCAGCGATAAAGCAGTTGATTGCGGAACCGCAATTCAAGATCGCGGCCCGAAAGCTCGGCGGGATTATCAACGCTGATATCGATACATCGCCTCTTGTCCACGAGATGGAGATTCTTGCCGCGATCGGACGACGGCGACGAAGCCGCTCGTGACCAGCTACGTCTGGTGCCGATTCGGCGATCTCCGGGGGCTGGCACCTGGTCGATGCATTGGCTCCCTCGCGAAAACACCTCGAAGCTGCGACACGCTAGCCTTTCCGCCGATCACGAGAAATATGGCCCTGCGCATTTCATCCCAATCCTCGCTACGCTTTATGACAGGCATTCGGTATTTTCGATGGCTGCGCTGATGCTTTTCTTTTGCTCGTTGGCGTTCGCCACCTATGTTGGCGTCGTTCTTCCGGCCAAACATCTTGTCTAGTTGCTCGAATGCCAGCCAAGTTAGGAGAAAGGCCGTGATTTCCTGTGGCGCATTGAAGCCCATCCTGTTGTCTCGCGACGGCGTGCGTTTGGCTCATGTTGAGGCCGGACCTGCAGCCCCGCAATTCCCTCCGCTGCTTCTTATCAATGGCTGGACCGGCGACCACGGCATCTTCACGCCGCAGATCGCCCATTTTTCTCAAAGCCGTCGTGTCGTGGCCGTCAATATTCGCGGCCACGGTGCCAGCGATGCGCCCGAGCAGGAGTACACCATCGCGGGGTTTGCTGACGATATCGCTTGGCAATGCGCTCAACTTGGACTGCTCAAGCCCATCGTGATCGGCCACAGCATGGGAGGCCGGATCGCGCTCGAACTGTGTGGCCGCTATCCTGAGCTGGCCTCAGGCGTGGTCATGATCGACACCATTGTCATGCCGCCTCCGGTTTTGCGTGAATCTCGCGAGCTTGCAGGGCTCCTGGAAGGCATTGGCGGGCCCAACTATCTGGCGGTCTTAAGGGCAAACGCGTGGGAGATGGGCTGCGATTTTGACGATCCCGCCCGGCGAACGATGATCTACGAGACCTACGTACTTCCGTCGTGCGAGAAAACCCCACAGCATGTGGCCTATTCGATGATACGGAACGCAACCTTGAATTATGATCCCGTCCCCGCAGCAGAAGCCTGCCGGATTCCCATGGCCTATATTTCCGCAGATGTCCCGCTTGTGAACGCGATGCGCGACCTAGATCGGCTGCAGGAGATCTGTCCACAGCTGGTAACAGCGAAGACAATGCTCGCCGGGCATTTCAACACGATCGAGGTCGCAGACCAGGTCAATGGCATGCTGGATCGCTTCTTGGCCGTCGGCCTCAGGCACAGATGTAGAAGCCTTGAATAGATACGGAAATATCGAATTGTCTGTGATCGCGAGCTAGATTGGTGGCAAAGGCGAATTGGTCCTGCTGGGTTCGGTGCGCCACGCCTTCTCTGCGACCCGTCGCCGGCATCAAGTACTGCACCGGTTTTCAGTCAGCGGCGCAGAAAGTTCGTTACCAGCACCATGCCGCTGCCGTCTCACGCCCTGAGCGTCACTCTGTCATGCGCTTGCTGCGAAATACGAAGACATCGCCGCAATAAGGCTCCGCGCGCAGTTCACCAACGCCGACGGCGTGCGCACCGACTTGCGAAAGGTGACCGGCCGTGTCGGCAGCACCACTTTGATGGACCTAAGTGCAATTCCCGGATGCCCGAAGCGCCGCCAGCACCGTAGACAGCGTCGTCAATTCCACTCGCGGCTCGCCCAGATGGCGTCCCACTCAGCTCGAGCTTGATCATCTCCCAGGCCCTAATCGGCGCCCTGCTGATCTCCTTTGCCAACGACATACGTTCGCGGGCTTTGCTGGTGCTCTCCGTATCATTTTGGATTGGCGGAGAGTTCGGCGCGTTGCCCGCTTCCGCCGCCGCAACCTGGTGTCGCCACACCGTGAGCAGCCCAAGGGCTAGGCCATTGCGCCGTGCGACCTCGGAGAGGTCTATACTTTCCTCAAAGCTCCCCACCACGATCCGGGCCTTCTCCCGCCCGTCATCTCAGCCGACGTTCCCCGGTGTGTTGTTCAATTACACTAGTTTGATGTTGTCCAATCACACTAGTTTGCTGCGTGGGGCAATAAGATGATTAATTGTCAATGGGTTCCGTAGATCGATGAAAAAGTTCCGGAGTCGAAAGGCACCGTCGTCGTGGCCTTTCCTCCAGCAATCTGGCGACCAAAAGTACCAAAGCGCCCCGCTTGAAAGACTGGGTTCCGGGAACTCTTCTAGCCGAAGCCGACCATCGTCACGCTCATCATCGGACGATCATCACCGGCAGCAGCAGCGGCGCCGCGCCTATGAAACGGCAGCCGAAGATGCCGATGATGATCAGGGTCGGGCAGGCCTGGCCGATCGGTTGCGATGGCAAAAACTGGAAACCCGCCGAATCGGCGTGTTTTCGATTGTTTTTGGGCTCGGGGGACAACTTTGTCTCAAAAAGGGGCAAACTCTTAGGGGACCAACGTGCGGCTGCATCGGCCCACCGCCAACCGCGCGTTCGACTGTGGGCCGTTCCGGGTGGATGATGCAATCGTCGTCCGTTAAGAAGCCCATTTGAGCGCGGTCGAGGCGGTGAGGAGTTGCGACAAGACGTTCCAGATTAGGCGCAACAGGAGCCTCAGCCAGGCGAGGACGAGGCGGAGATTGTGGCCAGCCGACGGCGGAGAGAATGACGTTGGCGGCGCATCTGCTGGCTGTTGGAGCTTTGCAGCTGGCGCGCTTTCGCGCGACACGCTCGGAGAGACCCTCACGCTAGAACAAATCGTGAACATCGAGCATTGGCACGCCGACCCCGGCCTTTTCGGGCTCCGTGACCAGCGTGGCGTCGGTCGGGAAAGCTTGTCGCCTAGTCGTTTGCGCCAATGGCTGAGGTCGGAACGCTCGTGCGGAAACGCGTGCCGGAAAAACTCAAAGCCGGTGAAGTACTGGAAATACGGGTCATAGACCCAGCGCTCA
Organism: Bradyrhizobium altum; assembly: GCF_020889705.1. Taxonomy (GTDB): domain Bacteria; phylum Pseudomonadota; class Alphaproteobacteria; order Rhizobiales; family Xanthobacteraceae; genus Bradyrhizobium; species Bradyrhizobium altum. The sequence continues at coordinate 24,074 of NZ_JACMYP010000081.1, forward strand.
CACACCGCTTCATCGGACAGGCCGTAAGCGGGTCTCGATCCCCCGGCCGGCCATTCTCGCTGTAGAGCGTCGCAATCTCCTGATCGATCCACTCCTAGTCGATCTTGGCGGCGAGCTGCACCAGCTCATGCTTCAGATTGATGACCTGATCCAGCCTGGCGCAAAACAGATCGCCTTCCCCCGTCGTCTCCGGCGTCGCATCGTCCCCTCCGTTGCGACCACGGAATCATGACCAGCGATTCGAGGAAATCCTTAAGACGAAATCGCAAGCTTTCGCGGCTTCAACTCTCGAAAGCTTGCAATCTCAAACTCCCTGAAGGCGTCAAAAACCGATTCCTGCTCAACGCCTTGGGGACTTCTTCACGGACGACTGATCCGTCCTGCCGGCGCGAGGAAAGGTTCAGCCAAAGATGCTACCTACGCGGCGGCCCTCTCAGGTTGGTGCCCAGAGCTCCCGTGAGGCTAACCACTCCGTCACCCGGCAAGCGGCCTCAGCTTGGCGAGCCCGGAGAATAAGCCTGTCGCGCGCAACATCTGGCGGAGTGCCACGGGCTACCTTCCGCAATCGATCCGCTTCCTCACAGAAACGCTTGTCCAGAGGATCAATTTGCTTGGAAAGTAGGAGCTCGCTCATGGCGCTCGGCTCCCATGTTTGGCAGGCGGGAGAACTGTCGGTCTCTCTGCCAACCGCGCTACGGATTACCCACGGCCCGTGATGTTGGAACCATCATCCCTCTCGGAGATAGTTGCAAGGAACTTCGCTCGCACTGCAAAGATCATTTTAGAAACGAGCTTAATACGAGCTGCGCCCAGGTTCAGGTGGGAGTGGAACCCCACTCGAGGGCGGCGGCGACCCGGTTGGTCCGGAGCAGTCGCTCATCATCAACAGCATCAGCACAGATAGACCAACTGCAATCATGATCGGCATCGTGCCGCCGAAGATCAGCAACAGTGCAATGCTGGCAGCGCCATGATGGCGCTGGTTCCGTCGCTTTGGCTTCCTTGTGGCGGACTGAATCCCTCGCCTTTGGGGAGCTTTCATTTCGTTGCTTTATTTAGGGTATTATATACCCCAATATATGTGTTGAATTATGTGGCCTTGCGTAATGCAAGGTTTGGGGTATTATATACCCTAAGGAGCTCATCAAATGGTGGGGAAAAAGGGGAAAGTTGAAAGGTTCCTGTCTTCTCACCCGGTGTTCACTCGGACCGAGTTCCGCAAAACCGTGTCTCCCGGCCAGCCGTTCTCTTCGTCGGATTCATTGCTCAAATATCATGCCGCCTCCGGACGAATACGCCATGTCGCGCCGGGCGTGTACGCCTCCGTGCCGCGGCACCTGAATCCAGCGAACTTCCATCCCGACCGGATTCTGGTCGCATCGCGCATACGCGCCGATGGCGTCGTCGCCTACCACACCGCACTTGAACTGCACGGGCTCGCCTATTCGGAAAGCTCTCAGACCCAACTCCTCAGCGGAGGTCGCCCGGGCGAAATGAAGACGCTCGTCGGCCCCGTCCGGTTCGTCGCGCAACCCGCATCGCTGCGCCGTCGCTCCGAGGAAATGTCCGGCACGATCACGATGGACCGCCGTGGCCTCGACGTTCTCGCGACCGGCGTCGAGCGGACGCTCGTCGACTGCATCGAGCGACCGGACCTGACCGGCGGCGTCGAGGAACTCGCAAACGCACTCCACAGCGTCAAAGCATTCGACGTCGGCAAGTTCGCGGAGTTCGCGCTTGGTCGCGGAAACCAGACGCTCGTCGGCGTATGCGGCGCCTGGCTCGAGAGCCGGAAAGACGAACTCTTCGTCGACACGCACGTACTGGACGAACTGAAGCGCGCGGCCCCGCCGGCGCCGCGGCCCGCGCTGGGAAGCGACGCCCAAGGCCAAGCTAAGGAAGGCTGGAACGTTGTCCTGCCTCCGGATTTCCTGAACCCGTCCTTCGAAGGGATGTCGCCGGAGATGATGCCATGATCTCGGTCGAACGCCTCGAAAAGATCGCCACCGACGTCAAATTCCAACCGGCCTCGGTCGAGCGCGTCATCCGGTTGATCGACGTGCTCCACCAGATCGCGAACGATCGCGAGCTCGGCAAGCTGCTCGCACTCAAAGGGGGCACCGCGCTCAACCTGTTCTATCTCGAACTCGACCGGCTTTCCGTCGACATCGATCTGAACTACGTAGGCGCCGCGGATAGAGAAGCCATGCTGCGGGATTCCAAGATCATCAATGTGCGACTTCCCGCGCTCCTGCAGAGCAAGGGGTACGAAATCGCCCGCGATCCTTCTGCCGAACACGCCGGTGGCAAGTGGCGCTTCAGGTACGTGTCGGCCTATCGGCGTCCAGGTACGCTGGAAGTGGACGTGAACTATCTCTTCCGGACTCCGTTCTTCGGCTGGGAGAGGATGGATTCTGCGAAGCTCGGCGACTACATCGCCACGAACGTAGCCGTGGTCGATCTCCACGAAATCGCCGCCGGCAAGATCGTCGCCCTGGTGGCCCGGCGGGCATCGCGCGATCTGTACGACGCCTGGAGGCTGCTGCAGAACGAAGAGATCGATTGGGCGCAAGTGAAGGTCGGAGCGCTTGCGATCGGCGCCGCCGCAAGAGATCTGGATTGGCGAACAGTGTGGCTGAAGGACTACAAATACGATCTCAACGACCTGAACAACAAGCTGGTGTCCGTGGTCAAGAACGGCATCTTCGACGCGGACGGCGGCCCGAAGAAATGGTGCGACCGGATCTTGGCGGAATGCCAGGAGAAACTGGCGCCGCTCTTCAAGTACGACGACGGAGAGCTCGCCTTCCTCGACGCGCTCTACGATCGCGGAAGCATCGAAGTCGACACGCTTCCCACCGACGACGACGTGAAGAAACGCATCGAAGCCTTTCCCGCACTCCGGTGGAAAGCGCAACACGTCGCCCAGCACCTGGGACGGAAACCCGGCATCTGATCGAACGTCGACCCAGCACCGTCCGCCGGTGAACCGATCGTCCGGAATGGCTGACGCGGGTAGTGCCGATCATCGGCGGCAAGACCACGATCATGACCAAGATCGGCTTGAGGATAAGACGTTTTCGAATGCAATCTGCGGCTCTTCCACTAGCGGGATTAACGACAAAGGTCAGCCGCACCTGTCCGACCGGTTCTCTTCGCGGATTTGCCCCATCCCGCCATACCTTGGCAGTTTGTCAGATTGGCCTCACTGCCCAGCTAAATCCTTCCACTCGCTAATGAGCTGAAAACAGCAACATATTTATCCCTTATCTGTCTACGAGCGTGGCATGAGATTTGCTTCATTAGCTGAGAGGCTGCGGAGCCGTGCCGCGAGGCACAGCGAAGGAAGGAAACAACTTGCTAAATCTGCGACCGGAAACGCTTTATGTGACCGGCAACACCAACCGCCTTCTGGACCATACCAACGCAGGCGGCGGTACCGCGCAGACGTGGGAACATCACGGTAGTACGCGCCCGTCTCCGGCTCGGCTGCGTAATACCCTCACGCCGATATTTTTGTGTAGTCGCCGCCGAGGGAGCGGTAGGCCTTTTGGGTGTAGCAGGACTACTGCACGTGTTCTTCGCGACCGGCGGCTGGTTGTTCTGACGGAATTCCGCGTCCACCGTCGCACGCGCAATAGGAGGATTGCGAGGATCGAGTTAGATCAAAATGAATTTTTCGCTACCCGGCACGCGGCGATGACGAACATGGATTGGCAGGTTTTTGCCGGCCTGCACCGTCCAAATAATCATAGCTTGCCTTTCCGCTTCGGGAGCGCGCGGACGCCGCGCTTCCAGGTCAGAACAACCGGCCTCCAGCTTCCGCAATAGTGACTTTAACCTGTATCCCGCAATCGAACACTATGATTGTGCGTAGCCTGCACGATGTTGAAGCGACCGATCACTTCGTCGATTGGGGCAATGGTACTAGCCACCGCCTTCTGACGGATAAGGACGGCATGGGTTTTAGCATCTGCCACACCGTGGTGCGCGCTAACACCGTTTCGCTTCTGCAATACCGGAATCATCTCGAAGCCTGCTACTGCATCGCCGGAGAGGGCGAGGTCGAGGACATGGACGGCAATGTCTTCCCGATTCGCAAGGGCGACATGTACGTGCTTGACAAGCATGACAAGCATCTCCTGCGCGGGGGACGGGACAAGGACCTGATCCTCGTCAGCATCTTCAACCCGCCCCTCAACGGAACCGAGCGCCACAAGCTCAACGACCCGGCAGGCTCGGCATATTGAGCAAGGCGAAGAAACGCCAATTTCACATTGAACCGCCGCTAATTGCGAGAAACATTCATCTTAGCGATCCAACACCATCCGTACCGCACGGCGCGGACCTCAGAAAAAAATTCGTTCGTACGAATTTCAGGAGAGTCGCACCCGAAAAGGCGGTGCGCGGCCGGCCTGGAAAAATCACTTTGGCATTCCAGGTCCACTTTTCTTTGCCCGGAACACATCAGGCGAGATTCCGGAGGCTTGTGCCGATTGATAGCGCGCTCAATGGTACGATGTCCGGCGACGTCGGATAACTGACATAGCAGTATTATTGCTATCATATTGATTGAGATCGATTTCACCTTTGGCACGATCCATGCGTAATCCTCTGGAAGGCGGCACAGAGGAGAAGTCGTCCGATGATCACGCTCAGCGGAAACTCAGATGAGGTTGAGTGGCAGCTGCGATACTGCCGGCGACGATATTTGGTGACGCGGGAGCTTGGCGGGGACATTGGGAAGATCTGGCTCGGCGCAAGGTTTCGTCACATCAACGCACGCCAGATTACGCGCCGAGCAGATCCGAACCAGTCTGAGCGATTACGTGCTTCGGCGCTAGATAGGGAACTGCCCAGCATGGTGGGTGAACTGCTGGAGGGGTGAAGATGGCCCATCGGTCTTCTCTGGGGCGCGGGAGCGCCTACGAACCAGGCGATCGGGATAGACATCCTGTAGCGCGATCAATCTCCTCCAGCGTGTTTGTTGGCAGTGGTACGCCCGCTATCCGCTGTGCTCAGCTGGCAATGGCGATGGACCACGTCATTGGTGCGGCCCTGTGTGGCGACGCCATATTCGCTGAGTGGGCGACTCGTGCCAACATTCCGTGCATGGAAAGTGTTGAAGAGCTAGCCTCTTTTTTGAAGGCTGAGCCGGTGGATTCGATTTTCTCCATTGCCAATCCGTTCATATTGCCACCGGACGTGTTTGGGCGAGTGCGTCGAGGTGCTTTCAATTACCACGACGGTCCATTGCCACGATATGCGGGAGCGCACGCGACGTCCTGGGCGCTGCTGGCGCAAGAGACCGAATATGCCATCACGTGGCATCGGATCGATGATGGTGTTGATACGGGTGACGTCGTGGTTCAGCGCCAAGTGCTGATTGCGCCCACTGATACGGCACTGACCCTGAACCTCAAATGTCATGAAGCCGCGATCGAGGGCTTCCGCGAGCTCTTAACTGGCCTCGAGAACGGGAAGCTTACGGTCTATCCGCAGGCGCTCGTGGACAGAAGCTATTTTCCGAGACAACGACGCCCAAATCCGGCAGGCTGTCTGCGATGGGATCAATCTGCGCAAGAGATGTCAGCGATGACACGGGCCCTAGGCTTTGGGCCATATCATCCCAATCCAATGTGTCTGCCCAAGGCTCTCCTAGGCGATCAGGCTGTCGCAGTCAGACACCTGGAGGTATTGACTCGAAGCTCGGGCGTTCCGGCAGGCTCCCTGCTTGAAGTCCACCCCAGCTATTGGCGTGTGGCGACGGGTACAGAGGATGTCGACGTTTGTTTTGGCGAACCCGATGGGCAGATGCTGGATGCGCGAGCACTCGCCAGGCACTTCAATGTGGATGAAGGTAGTCGCCTTCCGATCTTGAGCGGTGAACAGGTGCAGAGCATAACTGCCACTCATGAATTGCTGGCGCCTCGGGAGGATTTTTGGCGACAGCGGCTCGGGCAGTTTAGAATATTGCATCTTCCTTTCCTGTCGTCGTCCGCGGCTGCGGCGGCTCCCCGATGGCAGTGGAGTCCGTGGTTCAGTCCAAGCGCTTTGGCTGAACTGTCCCCGCTCGATCGCTCGGAGTACCTGGTAACGGCTTGGCTGATCTATCTCGCCCGTATCAGGGGAGAAACAGAGCTTCAACTGGGATGGAAGCCTGCATCGGATGGATCGCAAGCTGGCTCCAAAGCGGTGGAGGTGTTGATCGCCTCTGTCGTGCCGATGGACGTTACCATTGAGCTTGCTCATGATTTTGAAGAAGTGCGCAAAACCGTAGCGGCCGAATTCGCTCAGCTGAGGGCGCACGGTAGCTTTGCCCGGGATCTTATCGCGCGCTGCCCGGCATTGCGAGGTGTGGAGGCGCTACGGTCGCCCCAGCCTTGGCCGATTGGCATTACAATCACGACAGAGAGCTGTTCCGCCGCTGACTATCTGACGACGAGCCACAGAGCTGGCCAAGCCCTATGCGGCGATTTGCTGACCTTTGAGGTTTGCGCTCTAGATGGGAGCTTCCGCTGTCATTTTGATGCCAATCGATTAGCGCCGAAGCAGATCGACTGCATGACGCAGCATTTGCAAACTTTGTTACTTGGCGTGATGGCCGATGCGGGGCAGCCGGTCGGCCGCATCGACATTCTGCCGACCGACGAACGCACCTATCTACTGGAGGAGTTGAATCGGACGGCGGCGCCTTATCCGTCGGAACGATGCATCCATGAGCTGTTCGAGGCGCAGGTGCAAAAGACGCCGGAGGCGGTGGCGGTGGTTCATGAGAAGGAGGGACTGAGCTATTGGGAACTCAATGCGCGGGCCAACCGGCTGGCGCATCATCTGATCGAGCTCGGGGTCAAGCCGGATCAGCCGGTGGCGATCTGCCTGGAACGCAGCCTGGCGATGGTGGTTGGTGTGTTGGCGATCCTGAAGGCAGGTGGCGCCTATCTGCCGCTGGATCCAGCTTATCCGTCGGCGCGGCTGCGGCAGATTGTCGGCGATGCAGAACCGCAACTGCTGCTTTGCGATGCCGCCGGTCGAACCGCACTGGGCGCCGAGGCGGTGGCCGATGTCAGCGTGGTCGATCTGGATACTGCCACCCCGGCCTGGGGCGAGCGGCCGGCTTCGGACCCGCAGCCGCGCAAGCTTGGTCTCACATCGCGCAATCTCGCCTATGTCATCTATACCTCCGGCTCAACCGGAACCCCAAAGGGCGTCGAAATGTCCCACGGCTCGCTTGTGAATTCGCTGGCGGGGGTTGGCACGTCAAAACGACGCACACTTCAATTCGCGACCCTGAACTTCGATGTGTCCTGCCAGGAATTGTTCATTTGTTGGAAGGACGGTGGACTGCTCGTGCTCGTGCGGGAAAAGACCCGCAGGCACTTCTCCGACTTGCTCGAATTCGTGGAGGGGGCGGCGATCGAGCGACTTTTCCTCCCATTCGTAGCATTGAATCACCTTGCAGAAGTCTGGAGCACGCAGCGCGTGCAGCTGCCCTCTTTAAGAGAGCTTTATACAGCCGGCGAACGATTGCAGGCCACTCCACTGCTTAGGGCTTTCTTCGAAGCACACCCGAACGCGAGATTGATCAATCAATATGGGTCCACAGAAATCAGCGTCATTTCCGAGCACCACCTTGCAGCTGATCCGTCATGTTGGCCCGAGATGCCTCACGTTGGGCGGCCAATTGCCAACG
>NZ_JACMYP010000082.1 GCF_020889705.1 Bradyrhizobium altum
CGGTTTCCAGCGCGCGGATCTGCTGGCTCAGCGGCGGCTGCTGGATGCCAAGGCGCGCGGCGGCGCGGGTGATGTGGCCCTCGTCGGCGACCGCGACGGCATAGCGGAGATGGCGCAGCTCGATCATCAGGCGATCCATATGCAATAGGTATGCAAATTCCCGTATCCATATATTGGATATTTGGCACGCGGCCAACTAAAGTCAGTTCAGGAACGAACCGGAGCCGCCCCGCCGATGGACGCCATACCCGCCGCACAGACCGCCAAGCATGACGCACCTGATGTCGGCGAGTTGTTCACGGGCTTCTTCATCCTCGGCCTGACCGGTTTCGGCGGCGTGCTGCCGCTGGCGCGCCACATGATGGTGGAGAAGCGCGGCTGGCTGACCGGCGCCGAGTTCACCGATTTGCTCGGGCTCTGCCAGTTCCTGCCCGGCGGCAACATCATCAACATGTCGGTCGCGGTGGGGCTGAAGTTTCGCGGCATTCCCGGCGCGTTCGCTTCGATCCTCGGCCTGATCGCGGTGCCGACCGCGGTCGTAATCGGCCTTGGCGTGATCTATGGCCGCTTCGCCGACGATCCGGTGGTGCGTCATCTGTTCGGCGGCCTCGCCGCCGCCGCAGCCGGGCTCCTGATCTCGACCGCAATCAAGATCGCCTGGCCGTTGCGCCGCGATGTGCTCGGCCTCGTCATCGGCGCGCTCTGCGTGCTGGCGATCGCGGTGTTCAGATTGCCGCTGCTGCCAACGCTATTGACGCTCGCGCCGCTCAGCATTTTCCTCCGATCGAGGCAGGCGTCATGACTGCAACCCTCGTCACACTCGCCCTGATCTTCGCCGAGCTCTCGCTGCTCGCCTTCGGCGGCGGCAACACCATCCTGCCGGAGATGCAGCGTCAGGTGGTCGACATCCATCACTGGATGACGGCGCAGGAATTCGGCGCGCTGTTCGCCCTGGCGCAGGCCGCACCTGGGCCGAACATGATGGTGGTCCCGCTGGTCGGCTGGCATGTCGCCGGCTTCCCGGGCGTATTGGTGACCTCGCTCGCCAAGTTCGGGCCGTCGTCGCTCGTCACCGGCTTCGCGCTTCGGCTCTGGGAACGCTTCAAGGACCGGCCATGGCGCCGCACGGTGCAGGCCGGGCTGGTTCCGGTCACCGCCGGCCTCGTCACCGCCAGCGCCATCGTCATCACCCATGCCTCCGCCTCGAGCTGGGGCACCATCCTGATCGCGGCAATGGTCGCGATCGCCACCACCAAGACCCGCATCCATCCGCTGCTCGCGCTCGCCGCCGGCGCGGTGCTCGGCCTCACCGGCATCGGCCAGCCCTGACGCAAGGCCGTTGCGGCGATGGCGCGTGCGCGCTTTCGCCGCAATGGATGCGACGTCGCCAGCGGCTATGTTGATGGTGCCATGATCGACATGTTGAGCATCGACACCCGCATTGCGCGCCTCGGCTTGCGCGCTGGACGTCTGCACGCAGGCACTTAGCCGGCCGGCGATCGCGCGCCGTCCGGATTCTCGACGTCGTCAAAATCATAGCTTCATCAAAATCATTCGCTCCGTCGCGTCGCGCCAGACATCCGCGCGCCAGCGTCGCCGCGCCCGCGATCAACCGCAAAGATCATCCGACATGACCCGAACCATTCAGAACAACTTTACCGCTCCTGCATTGCCGCCGATCGTGATCACCGCGAGTGAGGCGCATCGCCTCAGCGCGCTGGCCGATTCCAGCATGGCAGTGTTTCCGCGCGTGGCCCAGTTCCTTGCCCGCGAGACCGACCGGGCCCGGGTCGTCCCCGACGATTCCGAACTGCCCGACGTGGTCCGCATGGGCGCGCGCGTGCGCTACCGCGACGACGAGACCGGCGACGTCAGGGAAGTCGTGCTGGTGTACCCGCACGAAGCCGACATCGCGCTGCGGCGCATCTCGGTGCTGACGCCGGTCGGCGCCGCGCTGATCGGATTGTCGGTCGGCCAGACGATCGATTTCCAGACGCCGAGCCACCAGACGCGCTCAGTGACGATCCTGGCCGTGAAGCAGCAGAACTAGCGGCGTGTAAGGGAGCCACCGGCGGAAGGACTCCCTCCCCCCTTGCGGGGGAGGGTTGGGGAGAGGGGTGTCACACGACGGACTCTCAATATTCGTACGGCACGGTCGGCGCTGCGATAGCGACACCCATGCCAATCATCTCGCCCGGGGCCACCCCTCTCCCCACCCTCTCCCGCAAGGGGGGAGGGAGCCTAACCGGCGTGCTCACCTTACGTGCCGGCGATATCAGAATGCTCAGCGCGTAGCTTAAGCCGCCAAATGGCACTGCCCCAACTCGAGCCCGTGCCGGCGTCCGCGCGCGATGCCCTCGGCGATCGCCTTCACGACGATCTCGGCATCATCGGGCGAAAGCTGGTCGAGCGGCTGCCAGGCGCGCATGATGTCGCGCGCGCGCTCGAGGTCGCCATAGATTGCAAGGAGAGGAAGCGATTTGATCGGCATGTCCGTGGCTCCCAATCGCAACTGCGCGAGCCTACCTCACCTGGGTAGGCGGAGCCATGCGTTCGGCAGTCGCGATTCTGCACTTTGCTGATCGCCGATGCATGGCGGGAAGTCAGCAACTGGCTGCCATCGTAACCGGAGGCGCGACTGGCGCAGCTACAACACCAGCAACTGTCCTGAAACGAGCAAGATGCCGAGAATAATTCGCCGGAACAGCGCGTCATCGACGCAGCGAAAGACAAAAAGCCCGAGCGCTGTTCCTGCGAGGAGTGCCGGGATGCTGATGGCGAAGTCAACCAGGACCTTTGTCGACAGATCTCCTCGGATCAGCATAAGACCAAGTGCGAATACCTGCATGGCGGCCAAGGACGATCTGATCAGTGCAATCTGGGGCGGGCGCATCGTCTCGGAGTCAGCGCTCACCACCCGCATCAACGCAGCCCGTACGGCAATAGGCGATTCCGGCGAGGCGCAGCGGCTGATCAAGACCTTGCCGCGCAAAGGCGTCCGCTTTGTCGGCACGGTGCGGGAAGCACCCAGGGAGGTCGCGAACGCGGTCGTACCTCTGAAGGTCGAGATCTCCACCCTGGTGGTCGGCCGGACAGCCTCCTTCGCGATGATCGACCAGATGACGCAGCATGTATTGTCCGGCAGACGGCAGATGGCTTTTGTCACCGGAGAAGCCGGGATTGGCAAGACGGCCTTCATCGCCAAGGCGATCAAGCAGCTGACGGAACAGGGCTTCGATCAGCTCTATGGGCGCTGCACTGAACGATTCGGAACGGACGAAGTCTTTCTTCCACTCATCGATGCACTGGTGAACCGTTATCGCGCTAACGGCCGGGAATTGATTTCGGCCGTTCGCGCGCATGCCCCCACCTGGATACTGCAATTGCCAGGCGCCATCGACGCATCGGAACGCGCGGCTTTCCAGGACGAAGTGTTCGGCGCGACGCGCGAGCGGATGCTGCGCGAATTTTGCGATCTTCTGGAAGCGCTGAGCACCGGCCGCCCCTGGGTCCTTGTTCTCGAAGATCTGCATTGGAGCGACTTCGCGACACTCGACGTACTGTCTCGCTTCGCGCGCGGAAACGGCAAGGCGCGCGTGCTGGTGCTCTGCTCCTATCGTCCGGCCGATAGTTCCGCCGGCGGGCATCCTATCCGTCGCCTGCACCGGGATCTCGAGATCCATGGATACTGCAGCGAATTGCGGCTCGATCGATTGTCGCGTTCGGAGGTCGAGCGTTACCTGGCATTGCGCTTCGACGACGAGGAACTTGCCTCCAGCCTGTCAAAGCCCGTGTTCGAGCGAACGCTGGGACATCCCCTGTTTGTTGCCTCGCTGCTCAAGCATTTGATCGACCAGGAGTCGATCGTCGAAATCGACGGCAGATGGCGCCTGGCCTTGCAGGCGGCATTCACGCAAGATCGCGTTCCAGACAGCCTCCTCAACATGATCGGCCACGAACTCGATCGCCTCACCGATCACGAGCGGCGTCTGCTCGATGTCGTCAGCGTTGCCGGCGAAGAATTTTCTGCGGCCCTCGTTGCGGCCGGCCTGTCCGACGATGCGATCGACGTTGAAAGGGATATCGAAGCGTCGATCCGGAAGGATCAAATCCTCGTTCGTTCGGGAGTTTCCGAGTGGCCCGATGGAACATATTCGGGCTCCTACGCCTTTCGTCACATTCTCTATCAGAATATCATTTACCAGAATCTGCCGCCGGGGCGCGCGCAGACGCACAAGCGCTTGGGCAAGAGGCTGGAGGAGGCCTATGCCGGCCGCACCCCTGAAATAGCGCCCGCGCTCGCACTTCACTTTGAGCAGGGTCGCGACTTTCCGAGCGCGTTGCGCTACCTCAGGGAAGCGGCAAGGAGCTCGACGAAACGCCTCGGCCATGCGGAGGCCGCAAGCTACCTCACCCGCGCGCTTGGCATACTTGATCGTTTCGATGCGGCCGACAAATTCTCAACCCGCGTCGCACTCTTGCGGGAGCGGAGCTGGGCGCTTCGCTCATGCGGCGACCTCGTCGGCTCGATCCGTGATTTGCGCGACATGATTGCCTGCGCCGAACAGGCCGGCGAGATCAAGCAACAGCTCAACGGCCTCACGGCTGCGAGCAGTCTCTGCTTGCGTGTGGATCGCCACGCCTGCCTTGAGGCCGCTGAAGATGTACTGTCGCGAAGCCAGACGCTTGCGGACGGCACATTCAAGGCTCTGGTCCAGGGCAGCAGCGCGAGCGTCAACCTGTTCCTCAACGGCTGGCGCAAACAGGACGCCACGCTCTGCGACAGGGCGATCGAGCTGAGTGCGGATGCCACGAACTATGGCGTCTTGATCAGGCGCAATGGAATATCCGGTATCGTTGATTGCTGGAGGTCGCGGTACCAGGAGTGCCGCCGCGCCGGCACTGAAGGAAAGCGGTTGGCGCGCTTGGCCGGCGACGTTTACACTTTTGTTCTGTTCAACGTTCTTGAATCCATCGCGCTCATTCATCTGGGCGAATGGCGCGAATTGCGGCGTGAAATCACGGCCGGCCTGGAACTTGCCGTCAGGAACGCGAACGGCCCCAGCAGCGCATTGTGCCGGCTGACGCTTGCATGGTTGCATGTCGAAGCGATGGACTTTGATGGAGCCCGGGAGCTCTGCGAAAGCGTCGACGACAGTCTGCTGGTCGGCGATCAGTCGACCTACTTCCACAAGCGGGCTGTCCTTGCGAAGGCCTATGTCGGCCTGAACGATCCGTCAGGAGCTCGCAGGCAATTCGACGATATCGAGCGCCGCCGGAATGAAGAAGGCATCGACATCGAATTTACCGCCGCGACGCAGGTGTATCATTGCCTCGGCGAATACTACCTGCAGGTTGACGACTTTACGCAAGCTCAGAACTGTGCACGCCAGCTCCACGACTATGTGGCTACGGCTCCAGATCTCAATCACCTGGCCCAGGCCCACGGACTGCTCGCGCGTACTGCGCTTGCCCTGGGCGATTCAGCGGAGGCTCAGTTGCAGCTGTCCCGCGCGCTGGAGATCGTCGACGGTGCCGACTTTCCGATTGCGTCCTGGCGGGTGTACCGCACGGCCGCCGAGATCTTCGCGAAGCACGGAGATGTCGACAGGGCGGCGACGTATCGCATGCGATTTGCCGAGACCATTCGAACGCTCGCGCAAAACTTCGAACCCGAGGATCGGCTGCACAAGAGCTTGCTCGCGGTGCTGGCAACGCGAACCGCGCAACTCGAAGCGATGACTTCGCGGCCCGCTTAGCCGACCGAAACCACGGCAAGATCAACGAAGCTGATCGCTATCCCGTCGCTCATGGCAGTCGGGTTGCAGGTTCGAGCCCTGCCCCCGCCATCAACGTGCGCTCCCGTTACTCGGCGCCCGAGCCGCCCTGCACGATCTTCTCGTTCAGCTTCTGATCGACGGTCTCGACGGTGCGGTCGATCTCGGCGCTCGGCGTGCCGAGCTGATGCGAGATCAGCTTCACCAGCAGATCGACGCGCTCGATGAACGGCGCGCCGGCGGCGACCGCGCGGGCCGCCGAGGACGGCTTGAGCAAGCTTTCCGCCGCCTTGGCGTATTTCGCGAACGGCACCTGATCCGCAGGATCGGCGCCGAGCTTCCGCGCGATGGTATCGACATGATCATAGATCGCCTGCGAACGCGAGAGATCACCGTGGACGGCGTCGCGGATCGATTGCGGCTCAGTCGGCGTGATGCAGCGATAGTTGCCGGTCAGCAGCATCGACCATTTCGCCAGCGGCACGAACAGCGAATCGAACACTTTCAACTTCACCGGAACGTCCTGGCCGTCGAGCGTCACCGCGTCGATGTCGGCTTCGAGCTCGCGCAGCACCTTGTTGTGCTTGTCGTCGGCGAAGACGGAAGCCTTGAAGTTGGTCGGCAGGCCGACATGCAGCACGTTGGCCTTCTCCTCCGGCGGACGGAACGCCTGCGGATCCGGCGAGCACAGCGTGACGAGGCCCGGCTCGAAGCGCTCCCAGACCTGGGCGTTGGTGTAGGCCTCCTCGAGGTCCATGCCGGCGAGCGCGGGGATCCGCTTCAGATACGGCAAGGGCGGCATGTTCATGATCGACAGGCAGGGCAGCTTCGCCGCCGCGATCTTGATCATCAGCACGCGAACCGTGTGGTTGGTGTATTGCGGCTCCTGCATCGCAAGGCCAACCATGTCGTAGCGCGACACGTCGACATCGGCGGGCGTGACGGCGTCGAGCTTGCCCGGCAGGTCGCGCGAGAAGATCGAGCGGTGCTCCTTCTCGTCACGCAGCTTGATGCGCACCTCGGTGCCGTCGCGGTTGATCAGGTCCGCGGTGTTCTTCCGGCACACCAGGGACACGTTGTGCCCCGCCATCAGAAGCTTGGTCCCCAGCAGGGAGCCGTAGGAAGCCCCAAGGATCAGAATGTTGCGCGCCATGCTCTCTCCAAAAGCCGCTGGTGTATGGTATACCAACGTCTATCGCAGATCGACAAGCTGCTGCCAAGGGGATTATCTCGCGAACGGATTTTCGTTCCGCGATCAGGAAGGGCATTCGAGCTTGCAAGTCGCCGCCGACCCGACGGATCGGGCTGAAGAAATCCTCGTCTCAGCTTCCCGACTGTTTGCCCGCCACTCCTACGCGAACGTGACGATGGAGCAGGTCGCGGCGTCCGTACGGGCGGTGCCGGGCGCGCTGTACCACTATTTCCGCGACAAGGAAGATCTGATCTTCCACTGCTATCTGCGCGGCCTAGCGATTTATCGGCATGAGATTGAAACGGCGGCCGAACCCGGTATCGATGGGCTCGAGATCGTCAGGCGCTTTGTGCGCGGCAGGCTGCGGCCTGAAAGCCAGCGCATGATCCTGTTCACCGATATCGATGCGCTTGCTGCGCCCTACAGCAGCGAAGTCCACGCCAAGCGCTGGCAGAATGCCGCGCGGCTTGCGGAAATTCTGGATAGAGGCGTAGCGGACGGCTCGATCGCCTGCGACGAACCGCTGCTCGCGGCGGTGGCGCTCATCTCCATCCTGGATTGGGTGCCGTTCTGGCTGTCCGAACGCGACTACTACACGCGCCAGCAGGCGATCGATGCCATCGATGACATCATCACGCACGGCGTTTACCGGCGCGAGATCGCGGTTCCCGAGATGCCCGAACCGCTCAGCCTTGCCCCATTCCTGGAGTCTCGCGCGGCGTTGAACAAGCGGGCCGCAAAGTTCGACAGGATGCTTTCGATTGCCTCCGACAGCTTCAACCGCAGGGGCGCGTCAGGCACGTCGCTCGAGAGCATCGCCGTGGATGCAGGCATGACCCGCGCCGGCATCTACTATCACTTCAGCGAAAAGGAGAGCCTGCTGCTGGCCTGCCTGCGGCGCGGGCTCGCCGGCGAGATCAGCATTCGCGAACACCTGCAAGACCAGAGCCTCGGCGCATTCGATCACATCGTACAGAGGATCCGCCTGCTGTTGATGCTGCACGACACGCCCTGCGGCCCGAAGGCGACCTACCACAACATCAACTATCTCAACGACGTGGACCGGAAAGCCTATGTCGGTCAGGTGCTGGCGACGATCCGGCAGGACCAGGACAGCTATCAGCGCTGGATCGACGAGGGTCGCTTCCGCCGCATCGACACCTACTTCGCCGAGCGTATTCTGACCGGAATGGGCCACTGGTATCCGATCTGGTTCAAGACCAGGCGTGACTGGTCTCCAGCAGAGATCGCCGATCATTTCGCGCGGTTGTTTCTCTCGGGACTCAAGCCGCGCCGGCATCCGGCCTGAGCCGCCAATTCGCCTCCAGTTGCTTTAGCGATGCTGGAGCATCGGCCCGCCTATGTCGAGGGGACGACATCGGTTCCAGATGGTGAGCCAGCGTGCGAGCGCAGGCCTCATCCAAAAGTTTACCTGTAATTCAAAACAGCGACCAATTCCGAAGGCATATAGCCTATAACATCATACTACCTTCCGCTAAAACTTGACGCCATATTCAAAGCGAAAGTTGCGGAGGCGCGGCAATTGGGGTTATGAGACGGCCTCGATCGCTGAAGATCAATCAGAAACATGAGCATGGGAGGAACGCAGGATGCGTAAGCTGATCGTTGCCGCTGCGGCAGCGTTGACGGTGTTGGGAGGCGCGGCGTCCGCGCAGGAAACCATCAAGATCGGCTATATCGATCCGCTCTCCGGCGGCGGCGCCAGCGTTGGCGAAGGCGGCCTGAAGACGTTTCAGTATCTCGCCGACGAATTGAACGCCAAGGGCGGCATCCTCGGCCACAAGGTCGAGATCGTCCCGCTCGACAACAAGACCAATCCGCAGGAAAGCCTGGTGCAGGCGCAGAAGGCGGTCGACGCCGGCATCCACTACATCACCCAGGGCAACGGCTCGTCGGTCGGTGCGGCGCTGGAAGATTTCGTCACCAAGAACAACTCGCGTAACCCCGGCAAGGAAGTGCTGTACTTCAACTACGCCGCGGTCGATCCAAGCATGACCAACGAGAAGTGCAGCTACTGGCATTTCCGCTGGGATGCGAACTCGGACATCAAGATGGCAGCGCTGACCAACTACATGAAGGGCCAGCCGTCCATCAAGAAGGTCTATCTGATCAACATGGACTACTCGTTCGGCCAGTCGGTGCGATCGGAAGCGCGCAAGATGCTGGGCGAAAAGCGTCCGGATATCCAGATCGTCGGCGACGAATTGCACCCGATGCTCAAGGTCGCCGACTTCTCGCCCTACATCGCCAAGATCAAGGCGTCTGGCGCCGACACGGTCGTGACCGGCAACTGGGGACAGGACTTCGCGCTGCTGTTGAAGGCCGCGGCCGACGCCGGCCTCAAGGTCAACTGGTACACCTATTATGCGGGCGGCTCCGGTGGACCGACCGCGATCAAGCAGACCGGTCTCGACCACCAGGTGTTCCAGATCAGCGAGGGCATCCCGAACTCCGGCAACAAGGCGGCGATGGATTTCGAGAAGGACTTCCGCGCCAAGACCGGCATTTCCGTGTGGTATCCGCGCGCCGTCAATGAGATGCGGATGTTCAAGGCCGCCGCCGAGAAGGCCAATTCGATCGATCCGGTGAAAGTCGCAGCCGCACTCGAGGGCATGAAGTTCGAAGTGTTCGACGGCGGCGACGGTTTTATGCGCAAGGACGACCACCAGTTCTTCCAGCCGATCATCATCTCCTCGTTCGGAACGTTGGCCGACAAGGCCAAGGAGCCGTTCGACGAAGAGAACACCGGCTGGGGTTGGCACCCCGTCTCCAAGATCGACACCGATCAGACGATGCTTCCGACCACCTGCAACATGAAGCGGCCCTGATCGGCCGCTGGAAGACGCCTCCGCGACCACAGGGTTGCGGAGGCGTTCGCCTTCCGGCAGCGTGGTGGTGCCGGAGTTCATTTCACCGACAGGTTATTGATCACGTGAACCGTTCCAGTCTCAAGCGGGTGCGCCGTGGCTGAGCTCATCGTCATCTCGACGCTCAACGGCGTCCTGTTCGGCATGCTGTTGTTTCTGCTGTCCAGCGGGCTCACCGTCATCTTCAGCATGATGGGCGTGCTCAATTTCGCGCATGCGAGCTTCTACATGCTGGGCGCGTTCTTCGGTTATCAGCTCACGCGCTGGATCGGCTTCTGGCCGGCGCTGGTGATCGCTCCGCTCTTGGTCGGCGTCGTCGGCATGGGCGTCGAGCGCTACGGCCTGCGCAACACCCACAAGCACGGCCATGTCGCCGAACTGCTGCTGACCTTCGGTCTCGCCTTCGCCATCGAGGAAATCGTCTCGATGATCTGGGGCAAGAGCCCGGTCGACTATCGGGTCCCGGCGGCACTCGACTTTCCGGCCTTCACCGTGTTCTCCACCAACTACCCCGCCTACAAGATCTTCATGCTGGTGGTCTCGGTCGTGATCTTCATCGCGCTGCTGGTCACGCTGAAGCGGACGCGGGTCGGCCTCATCGTGCAGGCCGCGCTGACCCATCCGAGCATGGTCGGCCATCTCGGTCACAATGTCGGCCGCGTGTTCATGCTGGTGTTCGGCGTCGGCAGCGCGCTGGCGGGTCTTGCCGGCGTGATCGCCGGTCCCTCGCTGGTGACGCAGTCCGACATGGCCGCGCTGCTCGGGCCAATCCTGTTCGTCGTCATCGTGTTCGGCGGCCTCGGCTCGCTGCCCGGCGCCTTCATCGCTTCGCTCCTGATCGGGCTGATCCAGACTTTTGCGGTCGCGCTCAATGGTTCGCTCGCCAGCGTGTTCGGCCCGCTCGATCCGAGCCTCGGCGCCTCGCCGCTGACCGACATCTGGAACGTCACGATCGCGCAGATCGCGCCGATCCTGCCCTATCTGCTGCTGGTGCTGGTGCTGATCTTCCGCCCCATGGGCCTCTTGGGGACGCGCGAGTCATGAGCAACGCTGTGACCCCCGCTCCCGCCGCGGCCAAGCAGGAGTCCGGCGGCGCCCTGAGCTTCTATGGCGTCTGGCTGATCGCAGCCGCTGCGCTCGTCGTGCTGCCCCTGATCTTCTCCTCCGGCGGCTCGCTGACCTCGTTCAGCCTGATCGGCATCGCGATCATCTTCGCGCTGTCCTACAACATCCTGCTCGGCCAGACCGGGCTGCTGTCGTTCGGACATGCCGTGCAGTACGGCCTCGGCGGCTTCCTCGCCGTCCACGCCATGAACACGGTCGCGAGCCACAACTGGCCGATCCCGCTGCCGGTGATCCCGCTGATGGGCGGCATCGGCGGCATGGCTTTCGCGCTGGTGGTCGGCTGGGTCATGACCAAGCGCGCCGGGACGGTGTTTGCGATGATCTCGCTCGGCATCGGCGAGCTGGTCGCCTCGTCGTCGCTGATCCTGCGCAGCGCGTTCGGCGGCGAATCCGGTATCACCACCGACCGCACCAACCTGATGCCGCTGTTCGGCTGGACCTTCGGGCCGCAGATCCAGGTCTACTATCTGATCGCGTTCTGGGTGATGGTCTCGGCGATCGCGATGTACGCACTGACCCGCACGCCGCTCGGGCGCATCTGCAACGCGGTGCGCGACAATCCGGAACGGGTCGAGTTCATCGGCTACGATCCGCATGTGGTGCGCTATCTCGCCTACATGTTCGCCGGCTTCTTCGCCGGCATCGCCGGCGGCATCGCCGCGATCAATTTCGAGATCGCCAACTCCGCCTATCTCGGCGCGACGCAGTCGGGCCTGGTGCTGTTTTCGGCGTTCATCGGCGGTACCGCCTACTTCTTCGGTCCGATCCTCGGCGCCATCCTGGTGACCTATCTGCAGCTCGGGCTGACCAACGTCACCTCGGTCTGGCAGCTCTATTTCGGCATCATCTTCATCGCCATCGTGATGTTCGCGCCGGGCGGCATCGCCGGCATCTTGATGAAGCACCGTCCGCTGATCCGCGCCGGCACGCTCGGCACCGTGATCCCGTCCTACCTGGTCGCGGCGATCCCGACGCTGGCGCTGGCGCTCGGCATCATCCTGACCATCGAGACCGTCGCGCGCTTCTCGGGCGGCGACGCAATCAATCTGCTCGGCATTCCCTTCGTCGCCACCGCACCGACGACCTGGGCGGCCGCCGCGGTTCTGGTGGTCGGTGGCTTCCTGGTCGCGCGCATCACCTGGCGGCGCGTCGCGGAGGCCTGGGATCGCGCCGCGACGGTGGCCCGTGATCGGGGGTATCTCGCATGACCGCAGCCATCGAAGTCAACGCCGTCGAGAAGAGCTTCGGCAATGTCGCCATCATCCGCGATCTCAACCTGAGCGTCGCCAAGGGCGAGCGTCACGCCATCATCGGCCCGAACGGCGCCGGCAAGTCGACGACGTTCAACCTGATCAGCGGCTACATCAAGCCGACCTCGGGCGAGATCCGGCTGAACGGCGAAGTCACCTCGGGATTGCGGCCGTTCGAGATCAACCGGCGCGGCCTGTCGCGCTCGTTCCAGGTCACCAACGTGTTCGCCCGCATGACGGTGTGGGAGAACGTCCGCTGCGCCGTGCTGTGGGCGACCGGCCACCGCTACGCGTTCTGGAAGAATGTCGACAACCTGCCCGAGGTGAAGCAACGCACCGCCGAGATCCTCGACGACATCCATCTCAGCCATCGCCGCGACGTGCCGGCGGGTTTGCTCACCTATGCCGAGCAGCGCGAGCTCGAGATCGGCATCACGATTGCGGGCGGCGCCAGCGTCATCATGCTGGACGAGCCGACCGCGGGCATGAGCCACGCCGAGACCGAACGCGCCGTCGCGCTGATCCGCCGCCTCACCGAAGGACGCACGCTCGTCATCGTCGAGCACGACATGAGCGTGGTGTTCGGCCTCGCCGACCGCATCTCGGTCTTGGTCTACGGCCACATCATCGCCTCGGGCACCCCGGAGGAGATCCGCGGCAATCCGAAGGTCAAGGAAGCCTATCTCGGCGAGGAGGTCGACTGATGCTCGAGGTCAGGAATCTCCACGCCTATTACGGCAAGAGCCACATCCTGCAGGGCGTCGATCTCGACATCGCCGCCGGCGAGGTCGTCAGCCTGCTCGGGCGCAACGGCGTCGGCCGCTCGACCACCGTCAAGGCGATCATGGGCGAGGTGCCGCCGCAGGGCACCATCCGCTTCAAGGGCAAGGACATCGCGGGCCTGCCGAGCCACAAGATCGCCCGCCTTGGCCTCGGCTATGTGCCGGAGCATCGCGACATCTTCCCGAGCCTGACGGTGCGTCAGAACCTGATCCTCGGCATCAAGGACCCGCGCCGCCCCGGCAAGTGGCGGCTGCAGGAGATGCTCGACATGTTCCCCAACCTCGCCCGCCGCGCCGACACGCCGGCCGGCGTGCTGTCGGGCGGTGAGAAGCAGATGCTGACCACGTGTCGCACGCTGCTCGGTGATCCCGAATTGATGATGATCGACGAGCCGACCGAGGGCCTGGCGCCGCTGATCGTGCAGCAGGTCGGCGAGCTGATCGCGCGGATCGCCAAGGCCGGCGTCGCCATCCTCCTGGTCGAGCAGAAGCTGTCGATCGCGATGAAGATCTCGAACCGCGTCTACATCATGGGCCACGGCCGCGTCGTGTTCGAAGGCACGCCGGAGCAGCTCAAGGCGAATGCCGCCATCCGCGAGGAATGGCTCGAGGTATGAGGCGGGAGGTCGACCGGATCTCGTCCAAGCCGAGAACGTCCGCAACTTAGCTTGACGATGGCAACCCAGCTTCTGTGAGGGCTTGGTGAAAAAGCTGTTGTATCGCCTTTGGCCTCACGGGCTGGATCGGCATCGATGTGATCGATAGCTGCGGCAGTGCAGCCAACAAGGCGCCACATGCGGTTGCTGCCTCACTCGTCTTGCCGAGCAGCTGTAGACTTGCCGTCAACATCGCGTGCGCCACCCAGTAGTCGGGCTTTCTCTCGATCGAAGATCGCGCCCACTTCGCTGCTTCCGAATACTCCGCCAGCAAGAAATACGAGATCGACAGCACGGTGTAGCGAAAGAAGATGCTGGGATCTTTTGGATTTAGCCTGATTGCGAACTTTGTCTTCTCGATGCTTTCCTGTGCGCGGCCGCCGTAGGCCAGAATGGTACCTAATGTCCCATAACCGAGTGAAAAGTTCGGATTGATCTCGATCGAGCGTTGAAGGGCTCCGATTGCCTCGTCAATCCGGTCGTTCAAGGTACCCAATACAATTCCAAGACCCCAATAGACATGCTCGTCGTTGATAGACAACTTCAGCGCTGTTCGGATTGCTTGCTCCGCTTCGGATTTGAGTTCCTCCGCATTTGAGGCAAAGCCCATGAATATGATGTGGCTCGTTACCAGCGACAACAGCTTGTAACCTTCCGGGCTCGCCGGGAAATCGACCGTCATTTGCCTTGCAAGGTCCCGAGACTTTGCCAAACTATCCCGATTGAGCCGGTAAAACTCCTTCCAAGCCTTCTTGTTTGCGGCCCAGATATCAAGCCCGGCAGAGATTGTTCGATCTATCAAGCTCCCTTCCAGGAAGATCAGCTCGGTCTGGAGCGTCGCGACAACCCGCCTTGTGATGTCGTCTTGCAGGTCGAAAATATCGACCAGATCGCCGTCGTATCGCTCCGCCCAGACATGACCGCCCGTCTCCACATCGATCAGCTGAGCATTGATGCGCACGCGCTGACCGGCACGCCGAACACTGCCTTCCAGGATGTATTTGACGCCGAGCTCAGCTCCGATTTTCTTGATGTCGACAGGCTTGCCCTTGTAGGTGAAGGTCGAGTTGCGCGCGATGACGAGCAGCCCCTTGAACCGCGAAAGTTCGGTGATGATGTCTTCCGTGATGCCATCAGCAAAGAAATCCTGCTCGGGGTCGCTGCTCATATTGTTGAACGGCAAGACCGCGATTGATGGGGTTGCTTCCAGGGTGACAACCACGGGGCCCGAGCTCTGCAGTCCTTTCCCGACCGAATAGGCACGAATGGGCTTGCCGATGTTCTTGAGTTTCAACTCGCCGCGATCTTCGAACCGAACATCGATCTTGCGGACCACCTCGGAATAGAGCTTCTCCGATACCAATATCGCTCCTGGCTCGCACAATCCTTCCAGGCGGGCGGCGATGTTCACGCCTTCCCCATAGACATCGCCATCGTCCTGGATGATCACATCACCCAGATTAAGACCGATCCGAAGCTGCAGAGGCTGCGTGAGCCGGGAAACCTCTTCTTGAATGGTGATGGCGCTTCGGAGCGCGGCCATGGGGCTTGCAAATTCGGCGAGGAATCCATCTCCCGTGGTCTTGATGAGACGTCCATGCTCATCGTGGAGACTGGGTTCGATGACTTCGGTCCGCAGTTGAGTAACACGCGCGACAGTACCTTCTTCGCTCTCCTCCATGAGGGCCGAGAAGCCAACGACATCGGCTGCCAGAATAACAGCTAGGCGCCTCAACATCGGGACACCGGGAGCATGAGCAAATTTGATCAAGAATATAAGGTCTGATCATACCCGCCCATCCCAGGTTGTAAATCGACTATTCCCGTGAACTGGCGCCACATCCGGGCAAAGCGGCACGGATCGGGGTCAGGCCGGAGTGCGGGCGGGCTTCCTGTATTCCGCGGTCTCGGCGCGAAGCAGGTCGCAGAATTCGAGCGCAAGACGGCTGCGCGGCCGTTGCGACGGAAACAGCAGCACGGTGGTGATCTCCAGCCGCGGCGTGAACGGCTTGAGCACGATCCGGGCGCTGGCAAAATCCCGCGCCACGACGGGATCGACGATCGAGAAGCCCAGCCCCTGCGCAACCAGCGCGCAGCGCTGCATGCTGTACTGAATCTCCGCCACCGTTATGACCTCGGCCCCGGCGTCTTCGAAGGCGCGTTCGAGGCGCGATCGATGCGGTGCGCCCGGGGCTGGCGCAATCATCGCCTCGCCGTGCAGGTCTTTTGGCATGATCAATCGCTTGGACCGCAGCCGGTGCTGACGCGGCAGCACGCAGATGGCGTCGGTCGTCATCAGCAGTTCGTCGTCGACCGCTGCAAAACCTGACTGGGGTCGCGCCAGCCCGACATCGCACTGGCCTGCAGCAACCAGACTCCAGACCCGTTCAGGACTATGCACGGCGACCGACAGCATGATGCCAGGGTTCTTCCTGGAGAACTTGCTGACGATCCGCGGCATCAACGAATAGGTGAATGCTGGAAGGCAGGCGATCCTCAGCGTCCCGCTGCCCCGCGCGCGAATGCCGCGCGCCGCACGCGCCAGATACTCCAGCCCGGCCTGGTTGCGGTCCACCTCATGCAGGAATATCTCGCCTTCCGGCGTCAACGTGACGCCGCCGCGCCCGCGTTCGAACAGCGCGAAGCCGATCTCGCGCTCCAGCCGCGCGATGGCACGACTGACGAAGGGCTGCCCGATCCGCAGGCTCAGGGCCGCCTTGGTGATTCCGTTGTGACGCACGACCTCGCGAAACAGGTCAACGTGTCTGGGATTCAGGGACATGACCAATCCGCATATGAACTGCCATTCCGGTCATTTGACGGCATGTTGGTTCGATGCGTCAATAGGGCATGCAATTCGTAGACAGCCATGCCGCCTTGGCCACCGACCGCATCCTGCTGACCAGGATCCACGGTTCTGAGATCTCGCGGGTAAAGCCGCTCGGGGACGCCGGCATGCTTCGGCAGCTCGATCGCGGCGGCTCCGGCCAGGCGGCGGCCGCGCGCATGGCAACCACGCTGAGCTGCGCGAACGTCACGGCCACCTTCGCGATCGAGGACGCCGGGTCAGGCGACATCATCGGCCTTACCGCTTTCGCGGCGCTCGAGCCGGAGGAGAAGCGGGCGAGGTTTGCGCCGATCTGGAGCAGCGGACGATTGGCCGAGGTCCTGCTCATCAGCCATGTCGCGCATCTCATGACGCGGTATGCCTTCGAGGTGCTCGCCGTCGAGCGGGCCGAGGTGCATCTGGATTGGCGCCTGCGGCGTACGCTCGAGCTCTACACCGGCCTCGGCTTCCACTGCGAAGGACGGCTTCGCGCCTATTTTGCTTGCGATGAAGGCCCATCCGCCGACGCTGCGGTCCTCAGCGTGGTACGCTCCGGATGGCCTGCCATCGCCGACCGACAGCGCCGGCTCCTTGCCAACGAGGCGTGGCGCTGTCGGCTTCCGTCCGATCGTCCCCCGTAGCGCAATGACGGGGATAGGACCGCAGCAGATCGGCACGAAATGCTCGTGACGCGGCCGATTCTAGTCCGGCTGGATCAACGCCACGACGTCGCCCGCCCGCAGCGTCTGGCCGGGTTTCACCGGCACCGACGCAATCCTGCCAGCGCTTGGCGTGTGCACGCTGATCTCCATCTTCATGGATTCGATGATGGCGAGCGTATCGCCGGCCGCGACCGCGGCGCCCTCCTCGACCAGGATCTTCCAGATGTTGCCTGGCACTTCCGAGAACGCGCCGACCTGGCCGTCGGGAATGCCGGTCGCGGCGGCACTCGCATCGATCGACTCCACCGGCGTCTCGTCGAGCTTCATCTCGCGCCAGCGCTGACGCTCGGCATCGAACGCGGCCTGCTGCGCCGCCTTGAACGCCGCAATCGACGGCCGCGCGTCGGCCAGCGACTTCGCGTAGTCGGCGTAGGAGAACTCGCCCTCTTCGATCCTGATGTCGTATTGCCCGTGCGGGAATGCGGCGCGTGCGTCGAGCAATTCGTCGGCCTCGACCGGAAAGAAGCGGATCTTGTCGAAGAACCGCAGCAGCCAGGGATGACCAGGCTCGAACACCCGCGTGGTGCGCCAGCTGTTCCAGACCTGGATGGTGCGGCCGAACAGCTGATAGCCGCCCGGCCCTTCCATGCCGTAGATGCACATATAGGCGCCGCCGATGCCGACCGCGTTCTCCGGCGTCCAGGTCCGCGCCGGATTGTACTTGGTGGTCACCAGCCGGTGCCTTGGATCGAGCGGCGTCGCCACCGGCGCGCCGAGATAGACGTCGCCAAGGCCGAGCACGAAATAATCAGCATCGAACACGATGCGGCGGACGTCCTCCTCGCTCGCAAGCCCGTTGATGCGCCGGATGAACTCGACATTCGACGGACACCACGGCGCATCCGCGCGGACCAGCTCCTGATATTTGCGCATCGCAAGCTCGGCCTCTGGATCCCGCCACGACAGCGGCAGATGCACGGTGCGGCTCGGCACCCGCATCGCATCGACCGGCGGCAGTTCGCGCTCGATCTTTCGTAGCAGGTCGAGCAGCTTTGTTCGCGACAGCACCGTGCCGTCATAATGGATCTGCAGCGAGCGGATGCCGGGCGTGAGGTCGATCAGGCCGCCGAGTTTTGCTTCTTCCAGCGCCTGCGCCAGCACATGCACGCGCAGCCGCAGCGCGATGTCGAGCTCCATCGGACCATATTCGACCAGCAGATTGTCGTCACCGGCGCGCCGGTAGACCACCGGGATCGGACCATCATCATGGCGCCCGACGATGGCCGAGCCGACCTCGGGCGCGCGCAGCACCGTGGGGCCGGCAACCGGATCGTCGCGTTTCACCGGCACGAAGCGGACGGTGTCGCCGGGCCGGAGCTGGCCGATCTTCCAGAGCTCGTCGCGCGCAACGACCGCCGGACAGACGAAGCCGCCGAGACTCGGTCCGTCGGGTCCCAGAATGATCGGCATGTCGCCGGTGAAATCGATCGAGCCGACCGCATAGGCGTTGTCATGAATGTTCGACGGATGCAGCCCGGCCTCGCCGCCGTCGGCGCGGGCCCAGCGCGGCTTCGGCCCGATCAGCCGCACGCCGGTGCGGGCGCTGTTGAAGTGCACCTCGTAGCTCGCCGCGAACAGCGTTTCGATGTCCTCGTCGAGGAAGAAGTCGGGCGCACCATGCGGGCCGTAGACCACGCCGATTTGCCACGCCGACGCAAGCTGTGGACGTTCGTCCTCCGTTGCGCGGCGCGGCGCCGCAAGGCTCGACGTCTCGGCACCGATGTGCAGCACCTCGCCGGCCTTCAGCGAGCCCGTCGCATGGCCGCCGAAGGCACCGAGCGCAAACACCGCCCGCGAGCCAAGAATCTCGGGCACGGCGATGCCGCCGCGCACGGCGAGATAGCTGCGCTGGCCCGGGCCCTTGATGCTGCCGATGACGAGCGTCTGACCCGCGCGCACCGCGACCGGTTCGTCATAGGCGACATCGATGCCGTCAAGCGATGCCTTCATGCGTGCGCCCGAGAGCGCGACGATCGCATCGGTGTTGAATCGCAAGGTCGGCCCGTTGACCGTCAACTCCAGCGCGGTCGTGGTGTCCGGATTGCCGACCACGCGGTTGGCAAGACGAAACGACCGCTCATCCATCGGCCCACTGGGCGGCACGCCGACATGCCAGAGATGCAGCCGGCCGGGCAATTCCTGCACGCCGCTTTGGGCACCGGGTGCGACGACATCGATGGTGTGGGGGCGATAGGCGAACGCGCCGAGCACGCTGGTCGCCACCTTGCCGCTGCGGAACACGTCAGACGCCGCGATCGCGCGGAGATAATCGAGATTGGTCTCGATCCCGGCAACGACTGTGTCATCCAGCGCTTTCGCCAGCTTTGCGATCGCGGCGTCGCGCGTCTCGGCCGACACGATGATCTTGGCCAGCATCGGATCGTAGAACGGCGAGACCTCGGTGCCGGTCTCGATCCAGCCGTCGATCCGCGCATCCGGCGAAAACGCGACCTGCGTCAGCCGGCCCGCGCTCGGGCGAAAGCCTGCGCCCGGGTTCTCGGCATAGAGCCGCACCTCGATCGCCGCGCCCTTCGGTGCGAGCGCGCCGGCCTGGCCCAGCACATCCTCGCCGGCCGCCTGCCGGATCATCCATTCCACGAGGTCGACGCCAGTGACCTGCTCGGTGACGGGATGCTCGACCTGGAGACGAGTGTTCACCTCGAGGAAGTAGAAATCCTCGCGCGCGACGTCATAGATGAACTCCACCGTGCCGGCGGATTCGTAAGACACCGCCTTACCGAGCGACACCGCGGCCGCGTGCAGCCGTTGCCTGATCTCGACGGAGAGACCGGGCGCCGGCGTCTCCTCAAAAACCTTCTGGTTGCGCCGCTGCAGCGAGCAATCGCGTTCGCCGAGCGCGACCACATCGCCCCTGCCGTTGCCGAAGATTTGCACCTCGATGTGGCGTGCCCGCGCGACGAACCGCTCGAGATAGACCCGGGCATCGCCGAAGCTTGCGCGCGCCGTGCGCTGCACGGATTCGAAACGTTCGCGCAGCGTCGCCATGTCGTGGCAGAGCTGCATGCCGATGCCGCCACCGCCCGCCGTGCTCTTCAGCATCACCGGAAAGCCGATTCTCTCGGCCTCTCGCACCGCCTCGTCGATAGTCTCCAGCAGGCCGGAGCCCGGCAACAGCGGCACGCCGCTTTGCTCGGCGATCTCGCGTGCGCGGTGCTTGAGGCCGAAGGCGTCAAGGTGCTCCGGCCGCGGCCCGATGAACTTGATGCCGTGCTCGGCGAGCCGCTCGGCAAAGCGGCGGTTCTCCGACAGGAAGCCGTAACCGGGATGCACTGCCTGCGCGCCGGTCGCGAGGCACGCCGCCATGATCGCGTCGACGTTGAGATAGCTCTCGGCGGCGGGCGCCGGACCAATGCGCACCGCCTCGTCGGCCTCGAGCACCGGCCGCGTGAAGCGGTCGGCGTCGGAATAGACCGCGACCGAGCCGATGCCCATGCGGTGCAATGTTCTGCCGATCCGCCCGGCGATCTCACCGCGGTTGGCAATCAGGACCTTGCTGAACATGCCTCACGCCTCCGGCTCGAAGATCGTGACCTGCACGGGCGTCGGGAAGAAGCCGTTGCAGGGATTGTTGATCTGCGGGCAGTTCGAGATCAGGCACAGCACGTCCATCTCCGCCACCAGTTCGATGGCGTCGCCGGGTTTAGAGACGCCGTCAACCACGGTGAAGTTGCCGGCGGGATCGATCGGCACGTTCATGAAGAAGTTCAGGTTCGGCACGATGTCGCGCTTCGACATGCCGTGCTTTGCGGCTTCGATCACAAAATTCTCGCGGCAGGCGTGCTGGTAGCGGGTCTGGTGCCCGAACCGCACGGTGTTGCTCTCGCAGGAGCAGGCGCCCGCGGAGGTATCGTGCAGGCCGCAACTATCAGCGGTGACGCGCAGCATCACCCGGCCTTCATTGGACATGATCCTGGTGCCAAGCCCGACATAGGCCGAGCCTTGCGCGCGCAGCGTATCCTGGCCGCTGTAGCGCTCCCCAAAATCGTCGGCGCGATAGAACAGCGTATCGACCGCCTGCTGGCCATGGGTATCCGTGATCCGCAGCGTCTGGCCCTTGCGGATGATGGCGGACCACGGCTTGCGCGCGGGAATTTCCGCGTCGAGAACGACGCGGCCGCGGGTCTCAGCGGATTGCGTGGTCATCGCACGGCTCCTTCGCTCGTCTCGCCGAGATACAGCGCATTATTCTGATAGGCGCGGATCGCCTCGGCGGTCGCGGTACGGCACAGATCATCGGCAGCGGGCTTGGCCGAGCGGTAGCGCACGATCTCCACGCTCGCCTGCGGATAGCTTTCCGCAGGATCGAGCGGGTGCGGACAGTTCGACAGCGCGATCAGCAGGTCCATCTCCGCGCGCAGATCGACAAAATCACCCTTTTGCCGGCGCGCGCCGGACCAGACGAACTTGCCGCCCGCGTCGATCGCGACCGGTGCAAAGAAGCTGACGCAGGGATGGACGTCGCGACGATCGAGCCCGAGCTTCGCCGCAGCCAGCACGAAATTGTCGCGCGTATTGCGGAAATTCCCTTCGCCGTATTTCGCCAGGTTGGTCGCCGCGGTCGAGCCGCCGACCACGGCATCATGCGCGGCGCTGCTGTCCTCGGTGATACCGAGCAGGGCGCGCCCCATGTCGGACAGCAGCACGCGGCCCTTCTGCAGCCGCGCCGCCCACTGCACCTTGATGGTGTCGGCGTGGTTGAGCCGCTCGGTGGTGTCGGCGCTGTTCCAGGCAAGCAGGCTGACGGTCGATACTCCCGACGTGTTGACGATGCGCAACGTATCGCCGCGGTTCAGCCGGGTGGTCCAGTACCAGCCGGCCGGAATCACCTCGCGATGGATGATCGCATCAGTGGCGATCGGCGCAGCGTCGCGCGCGGTCGGCGCCGGCAGCGCCCGCGGCGCATGCTCCTGCCCCGCTGCTTTCAACTCGTTGTAGCGTCGGGTATGCGCCGCGATCTCGGCCTTCTGTTCCTCTGACAGGATCATGGTTGCTCCTTCAAGACGAGAGCGCCGGGCCGTCCCGGCTGATGCTCCGTGCCTGACCGGGTCGTCCCGATCGGAGCTGGTTGAACTGATGACCGCGGCTCCGCGCTGCGGCGTGGGAATATCTCGAGGTCGCGTGACACGGTGGCGCCGTAGCGCTCGCGCTCCTCCGGCCGGTTGCGCTGCCGCTCCAGCGCGATCACGCGGGTCGCGAGCCCGAACGCCTCGCTGAGGTCGTGCGTCACCATCACGACCGTCAGATGGGTCTCGTTCCAGAGCCGCTTCATCAACAGATGGATGTCGGCGCGAATCCCCGGATCGAGCGCGCCGAACGGCTCGTCGAGCAGCAGGATTTTCGGCCCGCGCATGATCGCCTGCGCCAGCGCGAGGCGTTGCTGCATGCCGCCCGACAGTGCCGACGGATATTTGCTCTCCTGACCGGCGAGCCCGACCTCGGCGAGCAGCTTCATGGCATCGTCAGCAGCAGCGCGGCCCGCAGCACCGAACAGCCGGGCCGTGAATTTGGCGTCGCGCAGTTCGCGGCCGAGCATGACGTTCTGCAGCACGGTCAGATGCGGAAACACCGAGTAGCGCTGGAACACCACGCCGCGGTCGGCATCCGGCTCCGCGCGCAACGGCTTGCCGTCGACCATGATCTGGCCGCGGCTCGGCTGCTCCTCGCCGAGCAGCATCCGGAGCAGCGTGGTCTTGCCGCAACCGGACGGACCGACCAGCGCAATGAAGGCGCGCGGCTCGACCTCCATCGTGATGCGCTCGAGCACGATGTGGTCGCCGTATTCCTTCCAGACGTCGTCGAGCCGGATCGCGCTCATTCCGCCCTCACCGAGGCAAACCAGGGAAACAGCCTGCGCTGCATGACGCGCAGGCCGACATCGATCAGGAACGCCAGCAGCGTGATCCAGGCGACGTAGGGGATGATGACATCCATCGCGAGATAGCGCCGCACCAGGAAGATCCGGTAGCCGAGCCCGGAATCCGAGGCGATCGCCTCGGCCGCGATCAGGAACAGCCAGGCCGGCCCGAGTTGCAGCCGCAGCACGTCGATCAGCCGCGGCAGGGTTTGCGGCATCGCGACGCGCAGCGCGATCTGCCAGGTCGAGGCGCCGAGCGTCTGCGCCTTGACGATCTGCTCGCGCGGCAGCTCCTGCACCTTCATGGCTAGGTCGCGGATCATGCAGGGCAGCGTCCCGATCACGATCAGCGCAATCTTCGAGTTCTCCCCTAACCCCATCACGATGAACAGGATCGGCAACAATGCCAGCGGCGGCACCATCGAAGTCACCGACACGAACGGCCCGAGCAGGGCATTGGCGCCCGGCAACAGCCCGATCACAATGCCGAGGACGAGCGCCGCCACCGTCGAGATCGCCAACGCCGACCCCAGTCGCCCCAGGCTGGCGACGGTGTCGGAGGCCATCAGATAGCTGCCGGTGCGCGGGTCGACCTCGAACGCCATCTGCTTGACGGCCTGCACCATGCCGGGCAGCGCCGGCAGCAGCTTGTCGTTCGGGTTTTGCGTGAGCCGCGCGCTGGAGCCGGCGAAGTAGGCGATTGCGACCAATAGGAACGGCAGCGCGAGCAGATAGAATCGCGTCTGCCGTCCCGGCCGTATGTTCACAAGTCGCATGTCCGGCTCCTGCTTGAGGCAACGCGATGCGCGTCAGGGCTTGGCGTCAGAGCTTGACGTCAAAGCTTGCCTTTGGCGGCTTCGTCCATGTAGGTCGGGTCAAAGCGCAGCTTGACGTTCGACTTGTCGCCCAGCACCGACTTGTCGGCGAGTTCGATCCCGACCGCGTCGGCGGATTTCGCGCCCTTGCCCAGCAGGTCCTTCTCGAACAGGAACTTGCGGACGCGGTCCATGGTCACGCCGATGGTCTGGCTGCGCGTAAACGCTTCGGCGTCGGTCGCCTTGTCGAACAGTTTGGTGGTCGAGAGCTGGCTGTCGAAACCCGCGAGGTCGGTGCCGGATGCCTTAGCCATCGCCTCCTTGGCGGCCTTCGCCGCCGGATCGTTCGCCGTCATCCTGGACAGCGTCTCATACCAGATGCCGACCAGCGCCTTGGCAAAATCCGGATTGTCCTTGGCGACCGCGGTATTCACCACCATCAGGTCCATGATCTCGCCTGGGATCTGCGAGGAGTCGAACACCTTCTTGGCGTCGGGCGAGCCGAGGATTTCCGTCACGATCGGATTCCAGGTCACGACCGCGTTGACGTCGGGTGTCTTGTAGGCGGCGGCGATATCGGCATCGGAGGTGTTGACGACCTTGACGTCCTTCTCGCTCAGCTTGCTGGTCTCGAGCGCGCGTGCCAGCAGATAGTGCGACACCGAGAATTCGACCAGATTGACCGTCTGCCCCTTGATCGCGGCGAGATCCGACTTGTTCTTGAGGATCACGGCGTCGTTGCCGTTGGAGAAATCGCCCATCACGACCGCGGTGGTGTCGACACCGCCTGCCGCCGGAATCGACAGCGCGTCCATGTTGGTGATGGTGACGGCATCATAGCCGCCGGCGGTGTACTGGTTGATCGATTCGACGTAGTCGTTGAACTGCTTGACCTCGATCGTGATGCCGTATTTGTCGGCCCACTTCTTGACGATGCCGGTGTCGGCCGCATAGCCCCACGGCATCCACCCGACATAGATCGACCAGGCGACCTTGAAGCTTTTCTTCGGTGCGGCGTCAGCGACGGACGCGGCCGCGAGCACGATCGCGCAGCCGGTGACAACAGAGCGGAGGAAGAAAGAGAACTTGTTCATTGCCGATCCCTCTTGCGAAACTTCACAAAAAGGGACTGGCGAAAAGACCATCGCTCCGCCAATCCCTTGGCTAACGAGGTCTCCCGGGCTTTTATCCCGCCGTGCACCTGCGGGGATGTCTCCCCCGCAAGCGGCTGCTCTCGGACCAGCACCTTGTGTCTCAAGGTCGGAACCCTAGCGGCCAACTCGATGCCCTTGATGCACGAGGCGTGCCACACCGCCGGCTTTTGAATCTGATGAGATTTTTCGGCGCGCGCCGCGCGGCCGCGAGAACGCTTTGCTTAAAAACTACGCAGGCGTGCCCAGAATTGGCTCTGTCATTGCGCCGACGACGTCAGCGGGATCGCAGCTGGCGGATGTTGAGGGGGAAGTCGATGCGCAAGCTTCTGAGCGTACTTTGCGGCAGCCTCTGGCGCGGGCTGCACGGCCGGTTTGGTCTGATGCCTGGATGCGAGATCGGCGGTCCCCGGCAGCGCCAACCCTGAATGGCGCGACCGATCAGCTCTTCACGGTATTGATCGCGACGCTTTTCTCATAGGCCGGTCGCGCCGTGACGCGGTCGAGATACGGCGTTGCAACGTCGCAGACACCGACACCGTAGTCGATCGCCCATACCAGGCAAGTCGCGAGCAGGATATCCGCGCTGGTGAATTGATCGCCCATCAGATACTGGCGGCCATCCGACAGGGCGACTTCGACATGGCGGAGCTGCTGGCGAAAATACTCGGCCGCTTTCACGACCACATCCGGAGCATGGCCGTAGATATGGGCGAGGCCTTGGACGTCATGGCGACGCATCACATAGAGGCTGGTCGAGTCCAGTTCGGCCACGATGAAGAAGCACCATTCCAGCCATCGTGCGAAATCGCGCTCCTCGACGGGAACGAGCGAAATGTTCGGGTTGGAGTAATGGCGCGCCAGATAGGCGACGATGGCGGCACTCTCCCCGATCGTGAAGTCGCCGTCCTGCAGCAGCGGAATCTTCTGCCGCGGATTGAGCAAGGTGTATTCCGGCGTCTTGGTCTCGCCGGAACGCGGCAGGATCGGCTTGCAGTGATAGTCCAGCCCCAATTCGTGCAGCGCCCAATGGGCCCGGATCGTCCGCGATGTCCCCACCCCCCATAACGTCAGCGTCTCAGGCATGACGTCACCATTTCTCGACAGAGGGACGCAAATCCAGTTCATGGCTCCATCCGTCGCGGCTCTGCTGGTGCACGAACCAGTAAGCCTCGGCGATGGAAGATGTCCGCGTCAGGGAATCCGGCGGAATCGCCGATGCGTCGACGCCCGTTGCGGCCTTCATCCGCTGGTGAATGGCCGGGCTGTCGACGCCGGCATCGATCAGGAGATGCGCGACATGGATGTTCTTCGGCCCGAGCTCGCGCGCCATCGCCTGGGCGACCGCGCGCAGGCCGAACTTGGCGGATGCGAATGCCGCAAAGCCGCTGCTACCACGCACGCTCGCGGTCGCGCCGGTGAACAGCATGGTGCCGCGGCCATGCCGCAGCATGTGCCGGGTCGCCTCGCGCCCGACCAGGAAGCCGGCGAAGCAGGCGAGCTCCCAGGCCTTGAAGAACAGCTTTTCGCTGGTCTCATGCAGCTCCTTCTTGACGTTCGAGCCGGCGTTGAACAGGCAGACCTCGATCGGCCCGATCTCGCGTTCGACCCGCTCGCAAAGCTCCTGCACCTCGGCCTCGCGCCGCGCGTCGACACTGAGCGCATGCACCCGGCTTCCGGCTCCGGTCAGTTCCTCCACCAGGGCGCCCGATTTCGCAGCGTCGCGCCGCGCGATGCAGACGGTGTAGCCGCCGGCGGCGAACCGCCGCGCCACCGCGGCGCCGATCGCATCGCCCGCGCCAACCAATAAGGCAGTCTTGTTTGTCTCGGCCATAGGACATCTCCCACCGACGGCGGTTGTTCAGTTCAGCAATGCTGACCTTGCGTGGCGCGGTCGCTCAGACCGCGCGCACGGCCTTCTGCTCGATCATCTCTGCGATGGCAGCATCGCCGTAGCCGAGGTCGGACAGCACCTGCCTGGTGTGCTGACCGATGCGCGGCGCCGGACCGCCGATCGCGGCGGCATCGACCTCGAAACGCGCCGCGGGCTTCGGCTGCCGCACCGTGCCGACCCCGGGCTGCTCGAGCTCGGCGATCAGCCCGCGGGCAACCACCTGCTCGTTGGCGATGATTTCGCCGCGCCGCAGGATCGGCGCGCAGGGCACGTCGGCCGCATCGAGCCGCGCCAGCCATTCGGCGGTGGTGTGCCTGCCGATATAGTCCTGCATCTTGTTGATGCGCGCGGTTGCATTGACCGAGCGCGAGGCCGGAGTGGCGAAGCGCGCATCGTTGGCGAGCTCCGGATCGCCGGTCGCCTTGCAGAAGCCCTGCCACTCGGAGTCGGAGATCGTCCCGCAGGTGAGATAGCCGTCCGAGGTCTGGAACACGAGATCGGGACGATCGTTCGGATCTGCCGTCGCCTGCTCGCGGCCGACCACCGTGTACTGCATCATGCCTTCCGGCCAGAGATAAGCGATCATCGCGTCGAGCATCGCCACCTGGATATGCTGGCCGCTGCCGGATTTCTCGCGGGCGTACAACGCCGCCGTGATCGCCTGCGCGGCATAGACCGCCGTCGTCTTGTCGGCCACGATGGTCCGGATCATCTGCGGACGGTTGGTCACCGGCTGCGCCTGGATATCGCAGAAGCCCGAAAGGGCCTGCACGATGGGGTCGTAGACGCGCTTCTTGGCGTAAGGCCCGTCTTCGCCGACCCCGCTGATCGAGACATAGATCAGCCGTGGATTCTTCTTGCGCACCTCGTCCGGACCGAGCCCGAGACGTTCCATCGTGCCGGGCCGGAAATTCTGCACCAGCACGTCGGACTGCAGGACCAGCTTGCCCAGCACGTCCCGGCCGGCATCAGTCTTCATGTCGATCGAGAGCGAACGCTTGCCGCGGTTCGACGAGATGAACAGCGCCGAGAACTCGCCGGTCTTGTCGACATTGGCCCGGCTGCGGCGGGTGATGTCGCCGCCGATCGGCTCGACCTTCAGAACATCCGCACCCTGATCGGCCAGAAACATCGTCGCGAACGGGCCCGAGACGACACCGGTCAGATCAAGTACGCGAACTCCCGCCAATGGCCCTGGCATGCTTTGCTTCCTTCTCCAATGCGCGGACGCGACCAAACCTTGAGCGCAAGCTTGGCATACGATGGACCGTGCGCCGGCGCTTGCGGGAAAGCGCCTCGACTTGCGAAAAAGCGCCGAAACTCACGCCCGGCCCTGCTGCCGGAACACCGACGGGCTGACACCCGTGACCTGCCTGAACGTCGACGAGAAATGCTGGGCGTGGCTGAACCCCGACGCCAGCGCGATGCTGGTCAAGCTCTCATCGGTGTCGCTGAGGCGACGCTTGGCGGTTTCGATGCGCAGGCCGAGCACATAGCGATGCGGGCTGGTGCCCATGCTCTCCTGGAACGCGCGCAGGAAATGCCGCTTGCTCAGGCCGGCAACATCTGACAGTGCCGACAACGAGATCGTATCGCCAAGATTAGCCCGGACGAACGCCTCGATCCTCCGCAGCTTGAGCGCCGGCAGCCCGCCACGGCTCAACGCCTTCGCCGGTTCCGCGCCGCGCGACAGCCGCGCCATATGGGCCAGCGCCTGGCTGGCCCAGCCTTCGGCGAACAGATCGAACAGATTGTCCGGCGTGGTCGCTTCCTGGCAAAGTTCGGAGAGACCACGACAGAGCTGGTCATGGCCGAACGCAATCGCGGGCGTTTCGATCAAGTCATTGAGACGGCTCTGCACGAATTTTGGGTCGAGGAAGACGACCACATAGTCGAACGCCGGCCCGACCGACCACTCCCCCTCGATCTCAGTACCGGCGGGAAACAGCGCGAGGTTGGCCGCCCTGGAGAATTCATATTCGACCGGACGGCCGTTGATCGTGGCCTGCAACCGCGAACAGCCGTTGCGGAACCAGAACAACGTCAGTTCGGGCTGGCGGAAGTGCCAGTTCATGCGGGGCCGCGAGGTCCGGCTGAGCAGCTCGACCCTGATCGGCTCTGACCGCGCGATGACGGACGACACCAGCTCACCGCCGACCTTGCGGACAAACCGCTCCGGACGCGCTTCCTCCATGGACATCTCCTCCGCGTTTGGCACGGATGGTAAGTTCCAAATCAGAATTGACGATCCGGAGCCGGAAATCCAGCCCTTTGATGGCTGATCGCCAAGATGTTAGCGGGCAGGTTTGGAGTCAGCGCACGCGAGAGACCGCGTGCCCCCTCATGTTCGGTGGCTCGCGGGGGATCGGCGCCGCGATTGCGAAGTGCCTTGCGGAGGAGACAAGCGCTTTGCAGTGGAGAGGTGGATGCGAGAAGGCAGGCGCCCGGCGCCGCGCGCCGAGCGGCCGCGTTATCCGGCGACCCGCAGCGCGGTGACCGCGACGCAGGCGTTGCCGAACGGAATCAGCACCACCTGCGCGCCGTTCGGCAGCGCGATCGTCGCGAGGTCACCGAGCGTGCCGTTCTGCCCGTTGAGCTTGGCGAGCTCCGCGGCAACCGTCGGGCAGCTCTCGGCGCTTGGCGTCACCCGCACCAGATTGCCTTCGCAGGACGACCCGACCGGCGCGGCGAACACGATGCCGGCGGCGCGCTGGGCAGCGCTGCCCTGGGGCGCCTGATTTGGCGCGAGCGCAACCAGCGACTGCACCGAATGCGAATTGCCGGCCTTGGCGTCCCACTGCGACTGCGCGGTGTAGTTGGAGTTCGTCGCGAGACCGCGGCCGAGCGTTCCGAACAGATTGGCGCAGGCCACGACGTTGCCCTGCCGCGCATGCTCGTCGAACACCGTCGGCTGCTGCCCCGCCTGCTGCGGCGGAACGGATGCCGCGGCCGCCGATGGCGTCTGCGCCTCCTGCGGACGCTGTTTGTGCGGCTGCGGCTTCGCAGCGGCAACAGGCTTCTTGGCCGGCGCTGATGTCCCTTGCTGCAGCGGCATCGGCTGCGCCTGGGTAGGCTGCTGGGCATATCCCACGACGCCGGCCGCACTGAGCGCCGCCATGACGACCGCCGCGGAAATCAGGATGGGGGTCTTCAGTCGCATCGGCGTTTTCATCTTCTCGTCCTGCAGCTCGATGCGGATCTCCGAATGCCGGGTCCGCGTGCCTCTCCTAGAGCCTCTTCCGTTCCGATTGAACCGGAACGGGGCTCTGGATTTTGGTTTTGACGCGTTTTCCTCACGCGAACCGGCATCCACTTCGCTCGAAAACGCCGTTGCGTCATTTCAGTTTCGCCAGCACACCGGACAGGCCGTCCAGCGGCGCCTCCAGCACGACCGGCCCGCCTTGCGGCAGCGGATAGGACACCAGGCATGGCGTCGCCGCGCGGATGTGCCGCCTCAGCACATTGCCGATCGCGATCGTGGCAAAGCAGAAACTGGCGTCGCAGCGATCGGTCTGCGCAACGATGCGGTCCGGACTGTCGCCCATTGCGAACTCGATCTGCGCGCCGACGCCGGCGGCCGCGGGAATCCGCATCGCCATCAGCGGCTTGCCGTCGGCGGTCGCAATCAGCGACCAGTTGAAGGCGACCGCGCCCTGCGCGTTGACGATCGATTGCGTGACGTTGCAGACGCGGCGCTTCGATTTCAGGCTCTCGTCGCAGATCAAGGTCCAGTTCTTGAACGGCTGGATCATCCGCCTGAACTCGCCGAGCGTCTCGCCTTCCGGCACCACGACGTCCGATGGCTTCGCGGCATAGGCGGGTGGCGGCGCGCCCTGCGCGCTTGCGCCCGCCGCCGCGCCGAGCCAGATCGCCAAAGCCAGCCACGCCAGCCGCCTCGTCGACGTCAGGGTCAATTGAGCGTCAGGCTCACGCCGGCGCTGACGCCCCACTCGCTGCCGGCGGTGGTCGCCGCCGCGTTGGTGCGCAGCCGGCCGTTCTCGCTGGTGTAGCCGATGCCGAAGGCGAGCGCGC
>NZ_JACMYP010000083.1 GCF_020889705.1 Bradyrhizobium altum
TTTCCGCGCGGAAGAAAGTGATGGGTTTCGCTGCGCTCTACCCATCCTACGGATTGCCGGCCACGCCTGTCATCGCCCGGCTCGCCGCCTCCGCTAAAGCTTCGGCGCGCCTATGACTCGTAGCCTCGTCGGAGCCTTGGCGGAGACGGGACCGGGCGATCCAGTACGCCGCGGCCTCTCGGCTCAAGACGCGCCTCTCTGGAATACTGGATCACCCGCGCATGCATGCGCGGGTGATGACACCGCGTGGGGTGACGCCTTGAATCGAGAACCATCCTCATCGTCGTCCTGGCGAAAGCCAGGACCCATTATCCCAAATCTAAATTGTTGTGCGATGCTGGGGCCGCTGTCCCGTTCATCACCGAATGCGGTGGTTATGGGTCCTGGCTTTCGCCAGGACGAATGGCAGGGAGCCGCGCATCCCCATCACCCATCACCGCCGCGACAGCGGCGCGGGTGGCGGCGGGGCGGTCGAGCCGGCGGCGAGCGAGCGCTGCACCATCACGGTGTCGGACCAGCGGCCGTAGCGATAGGCGACACCGGGCAGATGGCCGACGCGGGCAAAGCCGAAGCGGTCGTGCAGCGCCAGCGACGCGGCGTTGTCGCTGTCGATGTAGCCGATCATCTGGCGGAAGCCGGCCGCAGCACAAGCGTCGACCAGTTCCTGCAACAGCCGGCCGCCGACGCCCTTGCCGGTGAAGCCGTGGTGAATGTAGATCGAGTGCTTCACCGTGTAGCGATAGGCCGGACGCTTGCGGAACTGGACCACATAGGCGTAGCCGACCACCTCGCCGTCGCACAGCGCGACCAGATGCGGCAGGCGGGTGTTGCGCAGATTCTTGCGGCGGTCGCGCAGATCATCGGGCTCCGGCGTGCCGGAATCGTCGACGCTCTCCTCGATGCCGTGGCGGATGTGATAGCGGTAGATCGACAGCATCGCATCGACGTCGCTGTCGCGTGAGGGTCGGACGGTGATCTTGTGATCATTCTCCATTGTGTTGCGTCCGCTCGCCTATTCGGACACGACATAGGTGTAGAAGCGGACCCGGCCCGCGTCGTCGATCTCCTTGTAGATGCCCTGGACCTCGACCTCGAAGCCCGGGAACGCATTGAAGCTCGCCTCGAACATCCGCAAGTAATCGATCATCGGCTTGCTGCGTTCCGACAGCCGTTCGCCGGGCACGATGGTGGCGATGCCGGGCGGGTAGACCACGAACGGCGTCGCGGCGATGCGGCCGAAGATCTGGTCGATCGGCAAATAGTCGACGTCGTTGCG
This sequence comes from Bradyrhizobium altum, assembly GCF_020889705.1. GTDB lineage: Bacteria > Pseudomonadota > Alphaproteobacteria > Rhizobiales > Xanthobacteraceae > Bradyrhizobium > Bradyrhizobium altum. The sequence continues at coordinate 1,277 of NZ_JACMYP010000083.1, forward strand.
GATCAGATATTGCGCCGCCTGGCGCGGCGACATCGCGATCTCAGGGAGATGCTCGGGCAGGAATTGCTTGGCCTGCAGCGTGCTGACGCCGCCGTCGCGGAAGAAGCGGTGCATGTCGCCGCAGAGGTCGCGCAGCCGCACCCCGGTGTAGCGTTGCGGGCGGCGGCGGAAGAATTCGGGGATGACGTCCTCGACCAGCGCGTTGTCGTCGTGCAGCTTCTTGAAGGCGACGAGCCCGGACACCAGCGTGCCGGCCTTGCTGGCCTCGACGCCGGGTGTCAGCAGGAAGAGCAGGGAGTTAAGGTCGTTCTTCTCGGCGACGATCTGGTTCTCGCGCAGATATTGCGCGACGACCGGCGCGGGGATGCCGTGGTCGGCATAGGCGCCGGTGGCGTGATCGAACCCCGGCGTCAGCAATGTGAGCTTGTTCGGGTCGGTCATGGCAAAGCCCGCGGTCAGCTCGGGGAAGCCGTGCCAGGATTCACCCGGGCTGAGCTGCCAGTAGGACGGATTGGTCGCGAGCTGATCGGTCGAGATCGTCTCCCAGGCGACATTGTGCACGCCGTTCTCGCGCGCGACGTCGGGGATCATCACGCGGTCCGGCACGAACGGCTCGAAGAACCAGCGCCGTTCCGCGCGCGTCTCCTTCTCCTCGAACTCGCGCTTCACCGCGCGGATCTTCTTGCGCAGCTCGATGCCGAGCCGGATCGTGTCGTCCCAAAGCACTTCGCCGGAGCGGCCCTTCATCATCTGCGCGCCGACGTCGAGCGAGGCGAAGATCGGATAGAACGGCGAGGTCGAGGCGTGCTGCATGAAGCTTTCGTTGAAGCGGCGGTGCTCGACCCGGCGCTTCTGGCCCTTGATGTGGCGGTCGCGGATGTGGATCTGCGAGGCCTGCGAGAAGCTCGCGAGCTGCTTGTGGGTCGATTGGGTGGCGATGATGCCCGGCGCCTCGGGGCCGAGATTGGCGAGCCCCATCGCGAAACGGCCGGAATAGATCGGGTGGAATTTCATGAAGCCGGCCCAGGCCTCGTCGAACAGGATGTAGTCGCAGAGATGGCCGATCCGCTTGAGGATCATCTCGGCGGAGTGGATGGTGCCGTCATAGGTGCACTGCTCGACCACGGCGACGCGGAACGGACGCTCCTTCTTCCAGGCGTTCTCGTCCTTGACCAGCGGGTGCTTGCGGATCTGGTCGCGCAGCGCGCCCTCGTCGAGCAGGTCCCAGCGCATCGGGCCGATCAGGCCCCAGGCGTTGCGCACCGTCGGCACATAGACCGGGATGCCGCCGCCGATCAGGAGCGCGCCGTGGTGCGCGGCCTTGTGGTTGTTGCGGTCGAACAGCACGAGGTCGCCGTCGGTGACCAGCGAGCCGAGCGCGACCTTGTTGGATGTCGAGGTGCCGTTGAGCACGAAATAGGTCTTCTCGGCGCCGAAGATCTTGGCGGCTTCCTTTTGCGCCCGCAGCGCCGGCCCCTCATGGGTGAGAAGGTCGCCGAGATCGAGCACGGAATTGTCGAGGTCGTCGCGGAACACGGCCTCGCCGAGATGCTCGACGAACACCCGGCCGATCGGGCTGCGGCTGTAGAACACGCCGCCATTGTGGCCCGGGCAGGTCCAGAGCTGGTTGCCTTCCTCGGCATAGTCGACCAGCGCTCCGAAGAACGGGGTCTTCAGGTTCTCGGCATATTGCTTCAGCCTGGAGATCAGGTTCTTGGCGATAAAGGGCGGGGTTTCCTCGGACAGGAACACGTAGCCGTCGATGAAATCGAGCACCTCGACCGGCAGGTCTTCGAACCGCTTGCGGCGGATCAGCAGGAGGATCGGGAAGTCGAGGCCGCGCCGCCGCATCAGATTGATCAGTGCCGCGGTCTTGCCCTCGAGGCCCTTCTTGCCCCAGTCGACCACCATGCAGCCGATCGCCGCATCGGTCTGCACCGCGATCTCGGCATCTTCCAGCTTGCGGGCGCGGACCACCTCGAAGCCGGAGCGCTCGATTTCGGCGATGATCTGGTTGAAGCGGATGCCTTCGAGGTCGTCGGCCTCGAAAACCGGCGCCGCGAACAGGAAGTTGAAGCGTTTGAAATAGTCCATGTATGTCCCCGAAACTGATCCGCTGAACCTGTCTGCACAATTCATGACAAAGAGATGACGGTCCCTCTGCGACGCCAGGTGCCATCGCCAAATCCGCGTCGCCGCGCTGAACTCCCGATATTGCCAGCTTTCGCAAAAGGAAGGCGTCATGCCCCAACCGTCAAAAGATCCTGCCATATCCAGCGTTGCGGAGCATTTGGCCGCGCTCGAGCGGCTTGCCCCGCTGATTGCCGAGCAACGGGCGGATTTCGACCGGGAGCGCCGGCTTCCCGACGCCGTGGTCCGCGCCCTGGCCGAGGCCGGAATGTTTCGGCTGTATTTGCCGAAAGCGCTGGGCGGGCCGGAATTCTCGCCGCTCGACTTCATGACGATCGTCGAGGCGGCCGCCGCGCTCGACGGCTCGGTCGGCTGGCTGGTCGGTAATGGCGGCGGCATGAGCCGGGCCGGCGGCTATCTGCCGGAGGAGGTGGTGCGGGGCTGGTTCGCCGATCCGCTGGCGTTCATCGCGAGCGCCACCGGGGCGATCGGGACGGCGGTCGAGGTCGAGGGCGGCTATCGCGTCAGCGGACGCTGGCCGTTCGGCAGCGGCGCGCCCCACGCGACCAGGTTCATGGGGCTGGCGAGCGCCAAGGGGCCCGACGGCAAGGACAGCCCGCCGATCTGCTGTTACGTCGATCGCGCCGACGTCCGCCTCCATGACACCTGGTTCGTGTCCGGACTGCGCGCCACCGGGAGCTGCGACTTCGAGATGCAGGACTGCTTCGTGCCTGACGGCCACACCCATCCGCTGGTCGACTTCAAGCCGACCCAGCCGGGTATCCCGTACCGCCTGCCGGGTCTGGCGGCGTTTTCCTGGACGGTCTCGGTCGTGCCGCTCGGGATCGCGCGCGGCGCGCTCGACGCCTTCATCGCGCTCGCGGGCAAGAAGCCGCGGCTCGGTGGCGTCGGCCAGCTGCGCGACGGCGAACTGGTCCAGTCGATGGTCGGCCGAGCCGAAACGGCGCTGCGGTCGGCGCGGGCGCTGCTGGTCGAGGACATGACGGAGCTGATGGCGGCGAGCGAGGCCGGAGGCGAGCGCCTGATCGAAGCGCGGCTGCTGCACCGGATCGCCTGCGCCAACGCTGGCGAAACCGCCGCGCGCGTTGTCGAGATGATCGCGGCGTCCGCCGGCACGGCCGCGATCTTCGAGACCGGCACGCTGGAACGTTCGATCCGCGACGTCCAGGCCGCGATCAAGCATGTCGCGATGACCCCGATCAGCTACGGGCTGGTTGGCCGCGTAAAGCTCGGCCTGCCGCTCGGCACGACGCGGTTTTGAGCAGGGCCCGCCGGCGGTGCAGGTTTCTTGCGTCGAGCGGTCAGGAGGGGACCGGCACCAGGCCGTAGCGCAACATCGTCTCTTTCATCCTGGCTGGATCGGGGGCACCCCCCGCCATCAGGGCCGCCATGTCCTTGAAATATTGCGGTCCGAGCGCGCCGGGGCTGAGGAGGCAGAGGCAGGTCGCCGGACCGTTCGAGCGGTTGGTGAAGCCGTGCACGACACCGCGCTTGATGAACACCGACTCGCCGGGCCCGATGTCGATCTCGTTGCCATCGACCCGCCAGGTCGAGACGCCCGAAAGCCCGTAGATCGTCTCGTCCCAGCTCTCGTGATAGTGCGGAATCGGCATCCGGGCATTCGGTTGCAGCGTCATCTCGAACAGATCGACGCTGCCGCCGGTGGTCTCCTTGCTCTGCAGGAATTTGAGCCGCAACGTACCGAAATCAATCAGGTCGGGCATGACGGACTCGCAAATGGTTCGGGTGCCCACGATAGCGGACGGCGCCGAAGGAAGCCAACGGCGCGTGCAGCCTGGACGCGCGAAGCGATGTCCGGGCCGGATCGAGTGATCCCGCATTCCGCGCATGCCGGCTCCGCGCCGGTGCGCTCAGTAGACGAGGTTCGTACCCGGCGGCTTCTCCAGTGCCGCCGCCAGCGTGCGATACTCCTCGCAGTCGGTGCCGCAGATCTCGGCGATCCGCTGCAGATGATACTGCGCCTGGTCGCGGTTGCCCTGTTCGATCTGCCACAGACCGTAGTAGTTCCACGTCAGCACGTGGTTCGGATCGGCCTTCAGCGCGCGCTCGTACCAGACCTGCGACTGCTTGTAGTCGCCGAGCTTGCGATAGGAGTAGCCGATCAGGTTCGCGACGTTCGGATGATCATCGCGGCCGAGCGCGTGCAGCTGATCGATCGCGGCGGCGTAGTCGTTGCGTTCGTAGATCGTCGCATAGGCCGCGCGATAGCCGTCGCGGAATGCCGGATCATCGAAGCCGGATTGCTTGATCGGCTTCTTGACCCTGTGCGTGGTCTTTCTGTCCTTCTGCTGGGGATACGCCGGCGCAGGTGTGCTGTAGCTCGAACCGTAGAGGTCTCCGCCGCCTGCTCCTCCGCCACCGCCACCACCACCTCCGCCGGCGGCGAGGGCAGTCTGCTGTGGGAACAGGATGATCGGCGCTGTCAGAAATGCCGCAAGCGTTGCGAGTTTCATCGGTGACTTGATCATGCGCATCTCCCGATTTGATGTGGGCATTCGTTGGCCTGAAGGACTAACTCCCGATCGCGCGAGACATTCCGCGCGTTCTGAAAAATTGTTTGCCGATGCGGCAATCGCACTGTCTCTTCAGGACGTCGCGCTCGCACGCACACCGAATGTTTTGTTCGCACCATCGAACGGCGGAGCCGAAACTAACACCGGTGTCAGAATCGCATTCAACTCTTCAGTGCCTATCTGGCGCGCAGCGACAAGGACGATCGACGATGAAATCTGACCTCGCCGAGATCTACCGGAGCTACATTGCCTGTTTAAACCGGCAGGACTGGTCGCAGCTTGGCCAATTTGTCGGCGACGACGTGTCCCACAACGGCCGGCGGCTCGGGGTGTCAGGCTATCGCGCGATGCTGGAGCAGGATTTCCGGGATATCCCGGACCTTCGCTTTGACGTCGTGCTGTTGATTGCGGATGCGTCCCGTGTCGCGAGCCGGCTGGCGTTCGACTGTTCGCCGAAGGGACGGTTTCTCGGCCTCGACGTCGACGGCAGGCGCGTTACGTTCACGGAAAACGTGTTCTACGAATTCCGTGACGGCAAGATCGCGGAGGTCTGGTCGGTGATCGACAAGGTCGCGATCGAGGCGCAACTGGTGTGAGCATGGCGCTGCGAGCTGCGCTGATCCAGAGGTCAGCGACCATGATCACGTTTCTCAACATAGCGGTACAGCGTGATCACAACGATGGCCGGTAGCCCCAGAACAGAGCCACTAGGCTACCGACGAAACCAAAGGAGTTCGCATCCTTGCCTCCGCCGAGAAGCAATTTAACCACCACGACCGATACCGCGACTATTGCAACAAGCTTGGCAAATGACTTCGCGTTCACGGTGGTGTTGTCCTTGAGGTCGGAGATCGCTCGCTATTTCTGCTCCAGGTGCCAGGCGCCGTCCCAATCCGTCGCCGGCGGATTTTGCCTGAACGCTGCGACGCGCGCCTTCATGGCGATCGACGGTCCGTCGCCCGGCGCCGCAGCCAGCGCCGCAGTGAAAGCTTGCTCGGCGTCGTCCCAGCGGCGGTCGCGATAGGCGGCGAGACCATCGGCGTAGCGCTGCCGCAACTCGGTCTGCGCCGGCGTCAGTTGATCCTTCTTGCCGAGGATCTCGAACACGGCGACCGGCTGGGTCTGGCCGACGGCGACGAGGCGGTCGATCTCGCGCAGCTCGATGGTCGCGGCGCAGGCGCTCGCGGTGGCTTCCGAGATCAGGCTGCGGCTGCCGTAGAACTTGTTGGCGCCTTCCAGCCGCGAGGCGAGATTCACGGTGTCGCCGAGCACGGTGTAGCTCATCATGAATTCGGAGCCGATGCTGCCGACCAGCACTTCACCGGTGGCGATCCCGATCCGGATGTCGCAATCGGCCGGGATTGCGCGTACGCCGAGCAGTTCCGGCAGATCCTTGCGCAGCTGGCTGACCTGGCCGATCATGTCGATGGCGGCAAGCGCCGCCAGGTGGGTCTGCTCGGCCTCCTCGACGAAGGGCGCGCCCCAATAGGCCATGATGGCGTCGCCGATATATTTGTCGATGATGCCGCGATGCGCGTGGACCGGCGCGGACATCGTCGACAGATAGAGGTTCATGATCTTGACGAGGCCGCTCGGCGTCACGCCTTCGCTCAAGCTGGTGAAGCCCTTCATGTCGCAGAACATCACCGTCATGACGCGGCGTTGTCCTTCGGTGGCGGCGATCGCCGGCTGTTCGAGCAGGCCCTCAGCGATCCGCGGATTGATGTAGCGGCCGAAGGTCTCTCGAATGCGCTGGTTGTGGCGCAGCGTCTCGATCATGCGGTTGAAGGCGGCCGAGAGCTGGCCGATCTCGTCCTGGGTCGTGATGGCGATGGTGCCATCGAGGCGGCCCGCCTCGACCTCGCGGGTGCCTTCCAGCAGCTGCATCACCGGGCGCGTGATGCCGCTGCCGACCAGCATCGCGAACACGAAGCCGAGGATCGCGGCAATCGCAGTCACGACACCGGAGATGATGATCGCCCGCTGCTGGGCACCCATCACCTTCGCTGCGGCCGACGCGACCTGCGCCAGCATGTCGCCGCGGATACTCTCGATCCTGTTGTTGAAATCGTCGCGCAGTGCGTCGGCGCGGAGCGTGGTCGCCTTCGCAGCTGCAAAGTCCTTCGCGTCGAGCTGGTCGAGCAGCGTCTTGTTCTCAGCGTTCAGGCGCATCAGGAGGTCGTTGACCGCATTGTCGATGCGATCGTCGAGGCGGCCGAGGGCGGCATTATCGGATGGCGTCGACGGATCGGCGATGATTGCATCGATCAGTGCGCGCGCGGCATCGGCCTCGCGCTTGATCGCCGGCTCGATCTCGTCGAAGGTCTTGCGCGCCGCCGCGTAGCCGCCGTCTTCGCCCGGCGCCTGCATCTTCGCCATCATCATCCGGCGCATCGCCAGGGATCGCTCCAGCGAGCGGATGTTGACGCGAGCGAGATGACCGTAGGCGGGGATGTAGCGGCTGGTGAGCTCATCCAGGAGATGACCGACCTGGCCCGCCATCACCATCGAGAGCAGCGAGGTGATCACCGCGAGGACGATGAGTCCCGCGGCGATGCCGACGATCTTCTGCCTGATCGAATTGCGAAACATGCCCAGCCCGGCCGCAGCTGCAAGAAGCGGATCACCCCCGCCATGGCGGCGAACCAGCTAATAGAGTTCCGCGGCCCGCGGTGCAAGCGACCGGCGTGGCCGGTCTCGCCGCCGGACGAGGGTAGGCGTCAGAGGTTAGCGCAGCCCTTCGTAGACCATGAGGCCGCGCGCGATCGCGAGCTTCCGCAGGGTCCGCGGCACCAGCCGCTCCTGGGGATGCAGGTAGCGCCACGAGGTCAGGACGAGGTCGTGCAGCCGGGTGACGTCATCCTCGAACGGGGCGAGCAGGCCGGTCAGGCTCGCCGGCATATGGACGCGGGCGGTGAAGGGCAGCAGCAGCAATTCAAGGTGCGCCTTGGAGCCGGTTTCGGTCGTGGCGGTGACACCGGCGATGGCCGGCAGGGTCTCTTCGACGACGCAGGTGATGATGTCTTCGATCTCGCCGCGGCTTTCGCCGGTGAAAAGGGCGGAAAAGCTACGGTTCTTGAGGTCGCAGCCGAGCAGGGCGGAGGTGCGGGTGCCGGCGACGCGGAACGGAAAGCGGGTCTCGCCGTCATAGGACAGCACGAAGATGTCGGACAGCAGTTCGCGCACCGCGGACGGTTCGAATTCACTCCGGTCGGGTGCACGCGCAGTGCCGCGCTTCGCATTCCAATAGGCGAAGAATTCGCGGCTGGAGCTGTGTTTCATCTAAAGAACCTTGCCCGGCACCTGACTCGGCGGGACACATCTGTCCCGGTTTTGCTCAGGCGCCTTCCCTTCTCTGTTGTGCAGGGAAGGCTGTGCAGCGTCCATGCCGTGGCCGCGGTTTGGGCGGCTTATCGGCAGCTTTGTGTTGTTAACGTAAATTTAACTATGTCCTTGGTGTCGGTGGAACCTCCGCGTAGGGTCCGCGCGTTCCCTTTCGCCGGCTGCCCCAAGCGCCGGCGTGGTTGGTACACAGGTGGCGTCAAACAGTTTGGTCACCGTGCGGGGAGGGGTGGGGATGTTCTCCCGATCCCTCCGGGCACGAGAAGACCAGCCGATCAGGGAGGGCGTTCTCAGCGCCCTCCCTTTTCCTTTGTCCCGATGGCTTTTGTCTTGATCCTGGTGCCGCGCGACACCCTGTGTCCGATTTCGGGATTGTGCACTTGCACAGCGGTATGAAAGCCGCCTATCTGGGATGCACAGCCGCGTGCGAGGTCGCCGACCCCTTGGACTCCCATCCCGAATCCCCGCTCGAGCCGCCGCCGGAGGCGCCGCGCGAGCCGATCCTGACCTTGCCGCCGGCGCTCACCGCCTACATCCTCCTGATCGCGGTGATCCATCTGCGGGTGCTGCTGCCGGCGGAGATGGAAAACTGGACCATCGACGTCTTCGGCTTCATCCCGAAGCGCTACGATTCGACGCTGCTCGACATCACCTTCCCGGGCGGGGACGGCGCCAAGGTCTGGACCTTCGTCACCTATTCGCTGCTGCACGCCAACCTCACCCATATCGGCTTCAATGTGCTGTGGCTGCTGCCGTTCGGCAGCGCGCTGGCGCGGCGCTTCGGCGCGGTGCGGTTTTTTGTCTTCATGGCGGTGACGGCGGCCGCAGGCGCGCTCGCGCATCTGTTGACCCATGAGCACGCCATTGCGCCGATGATCGGCGCGTCAGCCTCGGTATCGGGGACGATGGCGGCGGCGATGCGCTTCGCCTTTGTGAAGGGCAGCTTCCTGTCGTTCAGCCGCGGCGATGCCGACGCGGCCGCCAAGGTGCCCGCGCTGTCGCTATGGCGGGCGCTGCGCAATGGACGGGTGCTTGCGTTCCTGGCGATCTGGTTCGGCGTCAATATCCTGTTCGGCGCCACCTCGCTGTCGCTCGGTGCTGAGGACGCGAGCGTCGCCTGGCAGGCGCATATCGGCGGCTTCCTCGCCGGGCTGTTGCTGTTCTCGCTGTTCGATCCGATTCCGCGTGCGCGAGATGATGCTGCGGATGCGTCGTCGCTGGACCAGTCCGGCCGCGTCTGATCGCCGCTTGCGGCTCGGTTCGAATTCCTCCATCATCTTTGCGACACAGAACAAAGCGGGCCGACACATCGAGCCCAGCTACCGACCGCGCCCCGAAACCGAAATCTGCGCGGAACTGTTGATTGAAGACTCTGGCGAACAGGCTCGACCCCGCTGATGCGGGGAGCGAACGGATTCAGGGAGACGACAATGACGGTACGTTCCATTCTCGATGCAAAGGGCCATCAGGTCATGAGCGTCGCGCCCGGCGCGAAGCTTTCGGCCGCGGTCAAACTGCTCGGTGAGCGCAAGATCGGCGCCGTGCTGGTGATGGAGCAGGGCCGGATGGAAGGCATCCTGTCGGAGCGCGACATCGTGCGCGTGCTCTCAGAGCGCGGCGCGGGCGTGCTGGAGGAACCGGTGAGCGCGGTGATGACCAAGAAGGTCGTGAGTTGCCGCGAGTCCGATACCGTCAGCGGCCTGATGGAGATGATGACCACCGGCAAGTTCCGCCATCTCCCTGTCGTCGAGGACGGCAAGGTGGTCGGGCTGATCTCGATCGGCGACGTCGTCAAGCGCCGCGTGCAGGAATATGAGCACGAGCAGGAAGCGCTGCGCGACTACATCAAGACCGCCTAAGCGCTACTTCCCGGTGGTGCCCGCGCCGTTGGACGGCGGCACCAGGATATCGATGGCTTCCTCGATCGCGCCGATGGCGCGTTCGGCCGCGCGGATGCCGTGTGCGATCAGGTCGTCGGCGCGGTGGAAGTCGAACCAGCCGATCTGGCCGACGCGCGGCGAGATCAGCATGTCGGGCGGATCGCCGGCGAGGCGCGCACGGGTAATGCGGTCCTGCATGATATTGAAGGCGTCGACCATGACGCTCGAGATCCCGGGCCGGCTGGCGCTGCCGAAAAACTCCCGCTTCACGGTTCGTTCGGCGGAGAAGAAGCGGCCGAACCGCCGCTTCGGCGGTTCCGGCTCAGTTTCTGCCTCGGCACTCACCGCGACCGTCACCTCGGGCGCGGCAGACGGTCCGTGATTGTAGATCGTGGTCGAATGCGCGAACACGTCGCTGGAGAGGTTCGCCGCAATGACGACCTCGGCGCCGAGGGCGCGGGCGGCCGAAACCGGCACCGGATTGACCAGCGCGCCGTCGACCAGCCAACGGTCACCGATCAGCACCGGCGCGAAGATGCCGGGCAGGGCGTAGGAGGCGCGCATGGCGTCGACCACGCGGCCCTGGGTCAGCCAGATCTCGTGCCCGGTGCGGACTTCGGTTGCGACGCTGGCGAACTTGACCGCGAGGTCCTCGATCATGACCTGGCCCAGCGCCGCCTCGATCTCGGCGGCGAGCTTGGTGCCGCCGATCAGGCCGGAGCCGTTGAGGCGGATGTCGAGGTAGCCGAGCACGCTGCGTGGCTGCAGGCTGCGGGCCCACTGCTCCAGCTTGTCGATATGGCCGGCCGCATAGGCGCCGCCGACCACGGAGCCGATCGAGGTGCCGACCACGACGTTGGGGACGATGCCATGGGCGAGCAGGGTCTTGATGATGCCGATATGGGCAAAGCCGCGCGCGGCGCCGCCGCCGAGCGCAAGCCCGATCACCGGACGGCGAACCGTTCCCAGTCCGACCTTGTCGGGGCCGTCGGAGCTCTTTTGGCCTCGGCCCATCCAGCTATCCAACACGGCAAATCTCCTGCCAGCGCGAGACTAGGCCGTGCGGCATCGCTGCGCCAGCGTCGTCCGGTTTCATGGTTATTCCCCACAGGCATGATTCATGCCCCGGGTGGACCGCGGTAGGCAGGGAATGTGACTTGACCGCGACGATAGGACTAACATCGGGTTGATCGAGCGGTTCCAAAGGGGGACGGCGCCCCCGGGACTGTGACAAAGCATTGGACGAAGGCTTGAATTTGCCGCGTTTTCGTTGAAAAGCATGGTGATGACTTCGAGGGGCAACGGCATCGGCGGATGCGGGCGGGGCATGCGGCTCCTTCCGCTCTTGACGCTTGCGGCATTTTTGCTGGCCCTGATCCCGACTTCCGTGTCGGCGCAGTTCTTCAGCGACCGGCCACCGCCAATCCCGCCTGCCTCGGTTCCGGACGTACCGTCCGGCCCGGCGCTCAATTTGGCGCCGCCGTCCGGGCCCGGTTCGGGGCCCGTTCTGCCCGGTCCGCTGACCCAGCCGACCATCGTCCAGCCGTCGATCGCGACCGTGCCTCCGGTGACGCCGCCGGCCGGCTCGCCGACCGCCGGGCAGGCGGTGCTGTCGCTGACGGCGCGATACGGCAAGGACCTGCCGGTGATCAATGCCGGGCTGGTGTGGCGGGTATTCGCCGACAAGCCGGATGACAACGGCACCTACAAGCTGATCCGCGAGGAGCGCGGGGCGACGCCCAACGTCGTGCTGCCGCCCGGCAACTATGTCGTCCATGTCGCGCTCGGCCTCGTCAGCGCGGTCCGCGCCGTCAGCCTGAAGTCGGAGACCGACCGCGAGTCCTTCGTGCTGCCGGCCGGGGGCCTGCGGATCGAAGGCCGGGTCGGCTCCAGCAAGATCCCGCCCAACCAGATTTCGTTCGCGATCTACAAGGGCAGCCAGTTCGACGGCTCGGACCGTGGACCGCTGGTGCCCAACGTGTCCGCAGGCGACGTCGCACTGCTGCCGGAGGGCACCTACTACATCGTCTCCAACTACGGTGACGCCAACTCGGTGGTGCGCTCCGACATCCGCGTCGGAGCGGGCAAGCTGACTGATGTCACGGTCACGCATCGCGCGGCCGTCATCACCCTCAAACTGGTCAGCGAGAAGGGCGGCGAGGCGCTCGCCAACACCGCATGGTCGGTGATCACGCCGGGCGGCGACGTGATCAAGGAATCGATCGGCGCGTTCCCGCGCGTCGTGCTCTCCGAAGGCGAGTATCGTGCGATCGCCAAGAACGAGGGCAAGGTGTTCGAGCGTCCCTTCAACGTCGTCAACGGCGTCGACGGCGAAGTCGAGGTCGTGGCGCGCTGACGCCCGGCCGCGCTGCATTCATGCAGCTGTCATAGTCTCTAACGTGAACTAACCATCGCGCCAATTTGAGCTGTCATAATCGCTGGCGGCGGCGCACGGGCTCGCTATTTTTACATGGCGTTAAGCCGCGGCATGACTTGGATGCCACGGGGACTAAAGCGCGCTGAGTTCAAATTGTGTCGTCATCGCGCCTTGGCTTTTTGCTTGAGCATGGTCTTTTCGGAAAGCTGTTTCGCACTTTCCGGATCATGCTCGGCGTTTGCGTGAACGGGGCGTGCCATGATCATGGCCAACAAGAAATCAGCAAAGACTTCGGCCAAGTTCAATTCCGAGATGTTCGCCGACGTTCCGGTTCTGCAACGGAAGTGGCAGGCGGCCGTCCGTCCCGGTGAAGAGCTGCCGCACTATGAAGACGTGATGCTCGGCAGTCTCGGCCGGCTCGCCGATCACATCGTGCTGCTGCGGAACGTCGACGGCGTGCTCAGCGTCTCGCACACCGGCCGCTACGTCCAGACCTGGCTGAACGACGAGCGCTGGGACATTCCACTCAGCGCGTTGCCGCCGGACTGCGCGACGGCATTGGCCGAAGCTGCTTCGAATGCGCGCGAGAACTGCCTGCCTTATCTCGCGTCGGCGCATTGCGTGCGCGACGGTCTGGTGCGGACCTTCGACGTGCTGGCGCTGCCGACGCGATCGCGCTGGGGCGGCATCCTGGTCGGCGTCTATGTCAACGAGCGCAATGCGCAGTACAATCTTCTCGATACGATCTTCTCGGCCACCGACGAAGGCGTGCTGTCGCTCGCCGCGATCCGCGACGCGCGGGGCGAGGCGGCCGACTTCCAGATCGTGCATCTCAACCAGGGCGCCGCAAGGCTCCTGATGCAGCCCGCGACCGAATTGCTGTGGCGTCGGCTCAGCGCCGGCGGCAATCCGCTTGCGGCGCCGGCGGTGATGAACCGCCTGCGCGGATTCGTCGGCAGCGGATTCGTCGGCAACGGTCCTGGCGGCAAGTTCGAGATCGACAGCGGCGATCGCTGCCTGCGCCTCGGCGTCACGGCGTTCGGCGACATGCTGTCGCTGACCGTCTCCGACGTCACCGCGCTGAAGCAGCGCGAGCAGTCGTTCCGTCTGCTGTTCGAGAACAACCCGATGCCGATGTGGGTATTCGACGCCGGCACGATGGAATTCCTCAGCGTCAATGACGCTGCCGTTCAGCACTATGGGTACAGCCGGGAGCGATTTCTCGGCATGACGCTGCGCCAGATCTGGCCGGAGGATGAGTGGGCCATGCACAGCGCCGCCTTGCGCGAGGTCGGCGACGTCTATCAATCGAGCCGCGACTGGCGGCACATCAAGGCTGATGGCACCGAGATCCATGTGCTGACCTTCGGACGCAGGGTGGCGTTCGAGGGCCGCGACGGCTATCTGGTCGCGGTGGTCGACATCACCGAACGCCGTGCCGCCGAAGCGCGGATCGCGCACATGGCGCACCATGACGGTCTGACCAACCTGCCGAACCGCGATTTCTACCAGGAGCGCCTGCGCGAGGCGCTGGAGCGCGGTCGGTCCGGCAATCGGCACGTCGCTGTGATGTGCATCGATCTCGATCTGTTCAAGAACGTCAACGATTCCTTCGGGCATCCGATGGGCGACCGGCTGCTCAAGCTGGTGGCGGAGCGGCTGCGCGAGGTGGTCCGCGACGACAATGTCGCGGCCCGTCTCGGTGGCGACGAGTTCGCGATCGTGCTTGCCGCGGATGTCTCGCCCAACGAAGCGAGCGCTTTCGCCGAGCGGCTGATCGATGCCCTGAGCGCGCCCTACAAGATCGACGGGCTCGAAGTCGTGGTTGGCGCCAGCGTTGGGATCGCGCTGTCGCCGGGCGACGGCACGACGTCGGAGGACCTGATGCGCAATGCCGACATGGCGCTGTATCGCGCCAAGTCCGACGGCGGCGGCGTGCATCATTTCTTCGAGCCGGAGATGGATCAGCAGGCGCAGAAGCGCCGCGACATGGAGCGCGATCTGCGCGCCGCCTTCAGCAACGGCGAATTCGAGCTGCACTACCAGCCGCTGGTCGATATCGCCGCCGACCGCATCAGTGGTTTCGAGTCGCTGCTGCGCTGGCAGCACCCGCAAAAGGGCATGATCTCGCCCGCGGAGTTCATCCCGGTTGCGGAAGACATCGGCCTGATCGTCGCGCTCGGCGAATGGGTGCTGCGCGAAGCCTGCGCCGAGGCGATGAAGTGGCCCGCCGACGTGAAGGTCGCGGTCAATCTGTCGCCGGTGCAGTTCCGCAGCCGCAATCTGGTCCAGGCGGTGATTTCGGCGCTGGCGCATTCCGGCCTGTCGGCGCGGCGGCTCGAGCTCGAGATCACCGAGTCGGTGTTTTTGGCGGAGACCGAGGCCAACCTCGCCATCCTGCATCAGCTGCGCGAGCTCGGCGTCAGCATCTCGATGGACGATTTCGGCACCGGCTATTCCAGCCTGAGCTATCTGCGCAGCTTCCCGTTCGACAAGATCAAGATCGACCGCTCCTTCGTGAAGGACCTCGCGCGGCGCTCCGACTGCCTGGCGATCGTGCGCGCGATCTCGGGCCTCGGCCGCAGCCTCAAGATCACCACGACCGCGGAAGGGGTCGAGACAACAGACCAGCTCGACTGGCTGCGCGCCGAAGGTTGCAACGAGGTCCAGGGGTTCCTGTTCAGCGCGGCGCGGCCCGGATACGAGATCGCGGCCTTGCTGCGCGGCTTTGCGGAGCGCGCGTCGAAGGCGGCGTGACTCTCCACTCGTCATGGCCGGGTTTGACCCGGCCATCCATCATTCTTCGGAAGAGTCTTTCGGTGGATCGATCGCCGGGTCTAGCCCGGCAATGACAGATCTACGGTTTCAGAACCGGGTCACGATATCCGACAGCGCCGGGCGCGGGCGATCCTCGCTTGGCTTGGTCGGCGTCCCGATATGAATCAGGCCGGCGAGCTTCTCGTCCGGCTTCAGGCCGAGGCCGTCGAGCACGTCGCGGTCGAAGGCGAACCAGCCGGTCAGCCAGCAGGCGCCATAGCCGAGCGCGCTCGCGGCGGTGACGATGTTCATGGCGCTCGCGCCGGCCGACAATTCCTGCTCCCAAGGCGGCACCTTCGGGTGCGGCCTGGTAAAGGAGACCACGCCGATCACCAGCGGCGCATCGGTCAGGCGCTTCTTCTCGACCTCGATGTCGGTGGCGGGCGCGCCGGGATTCTTGCGGGCAAACACCTTCGCGATCACGTCGCCGGCGCGGGCGCGGGCCTCACCCTCGAACACGATGAAGCGCCAGGGCGCCAGCTTGCCGTGGTCGGGCACGCGCGCGCCGATGGTCAGGATGGTCTCGAGCTCGGCCGCGGACGGGCCCGGGCCGGTCATCTCGCGCGGTTTCATCGAGCGGCGCGTCTTCAGGAGTTGAATGGCATCGGGCACGGAAATGTCCTTCAAGTGGAGTCGTGCCCCCAAGATGGGGGCACGACCAAGCCGACGAAAGCCAGTTTAGACCGATTGTGAAGATCAGGCGACCGATCGCGCCCGTTTCACGTCCGGCGGTGTCGCTTCATCCAATAGCGCTGCGATCGCCTCATCGGTCGGCATCACGGTCTGCCGCTCGCTGCCGAGGCGGCGGACGGAGACCGAATGCGTCTCGGCTTCCTTCTTGCCGACGACGAGCAGGGCCGGGATCTTGGCCAGCGAGTGCTCGCGGACCTTGTAGTTGATCTTCTCGTTGCGCAGGTCGATCTCGACGCGGAGGCCGGCGCGGCGCGCCGCTGCCGCCACCACCTTGGCGTACTCGTCGCCCTCGGAGGTGATGGTCGTGACCACGAGTTGGGTCGGCGCCAGCCACAGCGGGAAGTTGCCGGCATAGTGCTCGATCAGGATGCCGATGAAGCGCTCCATCGAGCCGCAGATCGCGCGGTGCACCATCACGGGCGCCTTCTTCGAGCCGTCGTGATCGATGTAGAACGCGCCGAAGCGTTCCGGGAGGTTGAAGTCGACCTGGGTCGTGCCGCATTGCCAGTCGCGGCCGATGGCGTCGCGCAGCACGTACTCGAACTTCGGCCCGTAGAACGCACCTTCGCCCGGGTTGATCTCGGTGCGGATCCGGTTGCTGCCCTTGGCCTTGATCTCCGACAGCACGGTCGCCATCACGCGCTCGGCGTGATCCCACATCTCGTCGGTGCCGACCCGCTTTTCGGGCCGCGTGGAGAGCTTGACCGTGAGCTCGCCGTCGAAGCCGAAATCGGCGTAGGTCGACAGGATCAGCTCGTTGATCTTGAGACACTCGTCGGCGAGCTGCTGTTCGGTGCAGAACACATGGGCGTCGTCCTGGGTGAAGCCGCGCACCCGCATCAGGCCGTGCATCGCGCCCGACGGCTCGTAGCGATGCACGACGCCGAACTCGGCGAGCCGCAGCGGCAAGTCGCGGTAGCTCTTCAGCCCGTGCTTGAAGATCTGCACGTGCCCCGGGCAGTTCATCGGCTTCAGCGCGAACCAGCGCTTGTCCTCGGCCTCGTCGCCGGCGGACTGCGCCGCGAACATGTTCTCGCGGTACCAGTCCCAGTGGCCCGAGGTCTCCCACAGCGACTTGTCGAGGATCTGCGGGGCATTGACCTCGCTGTAGTCGCCGAGCAGCCGGCGCCGCATATAGGCGATCAGCTGCTGGAAGATGGTCCAGCCCTTCGGGTGCCAGAACACCACGCCGGGGCCTTCTTCCTGGAAGTGGAACAGGTCGAGCTCGCGGCCAAGCTTGCGGTGGTCGCGCTTCTCGGCTTCCTCGATCTGCTTGAGGTAAGCGTCGAGATCTTCCTGCTTGGCGAATGCCGTGCCGTAGATGCGGGTCAGCATCGGATTGTTGGAATCGCCGCGCCAATAGGCGCCGGCCACCTTCATCAGCTTGAAGGCGTTGCCGATCTTGCCGGTCGACGTCATGTGCGGGCCGCGGCAGAGATCGAACCAGTCGCCCTGGAAATAGATCTTGATCGGCTCGTTACCGGGAATGGCGTCGACCAGCTCGACCTTGAAGGCCTCGCCCTTGTCGCGGAACACCTGCTTGGTCTTCTCGCGATCCCAGACTTCCTTGGTGAACGGCTTGTCGCGCGCGACGATCTCGCGCATCCGCTTCTCGATGGCGGCAAAATCTTCCGGGGTGAACGGCTCGTTGCGGAAGAAGTCGTAATAGAAGCCGTTCTCGATCACCGGGCCGATCGTGACCTGGGTGCCGGGCCACAGCGACTGCACGGCTTCGGCGAGCACGTGCGCGGCATCGTGCCGAATCAGTTCCAGCGCGCGCGGGTCCTCGCGGCTGATCAACTCAATCTTGGCGTCGGCTTCGATCGGATCGTTGAGATCGGCGAGCGTGCCGTCGAGCGCCATCGCGACGGTGCGCTTGGCGAGCGAGGGCGAAATGCCTTTGGCGATGTCGAGGCCGGTCGTCCCTTTCGGGAAATCGCGCCTCGCTCCATCAGGGAAGGTGAGGGCGATCTTGTTCACGGGTTCTGCGGGCTTGAGGTTAGAGAGGCTGTACTGGAATCCGGAACCGGATTTGGGCGGCGTGTCGGACATTGAAGGCTCCTGTAGCTCACTCCTGCGAACGAGCGCAGGTAAGCGGGAAAGCAGCGGTATAGCAGGGGATTTGACGCCTGCAATCCGGCAATATCAAGAAAATGGGCCTCCGGCCGCACCGATTCGAGAGAAGCTCGCCTGCACCTTGCGGCACCAAGCGTTGCGACGCTGCCGATCATCGTCTAACGTCGAATACCCGCCATCGCGCAATTCGCAAGGTTCATGTTTTCCCGTCTCCTGTTTTTCGTGACGTTGCTTCTGGTCCCGGGCGTCTTGCGGGCGGAAGAAGCACCGGTCGAGAAGGCCGGGTTTGCGAAAAGGCTGACCATCTATCTCGCCAAGGGACCGGCGAATGCCTGCGGCGCCGGTTGCGACCGCTGGATCGCGATCGAAGGCGAGATCGATCGGAATGCCGCGGCGCGGATTCGCAGCTTCCTGCTTGCCGTCAAGGACCCGCAGCTTCCGATCTACCTTCATTCGCCGGGCGGAAACGTCGAGCAGTCCTATGCGGTCGCGCGGTTTCTACGTGCTCGCAAGGCGATTGCCCGGGTCGGCCGCACCAGCGTGCCGGCCTGTTCCACGGGCACGCAGATCGACGCCGCCTGCGAGAAGATCAAGGCTGTGAAAGGCGAGGTCGAGGCCGAACTCACCACGCGCAACGCGATGTGCGTTTCGGCCTGCGCCTATCTGTTCCTGGGTGCGACCAACCGTGAAGTGGCGCCCGACTCGGTGCTCGCGGTGCATAACTCCAGGCTGATGTTCGTCGTCCACGGGCATCCGCCGCCGCAGGTCGTCGCGGATTTCAGGCGGCGCGAGATGGTCAGCGCCGATCGCGATCGCAACCTGTTCCTCGCGGCGATGGGAATCAGCCATGAGCTCAGCGAGCTGATCCGGACCGTGAAGTTCGAGAACCTGCATGTGTTGACGCGGCCGGAACTCTATCGATTTGGAATCGATGCGCGGCCGTTGCCGGAAACGCTGTGGGCGGTGGAGAAGGAAACCCGGCCCTATGTCCGCAAGATCGCGCAGCAGAGAAAAGGCGACGGCAGCTCGTTCCGCATGATGGAGTGGCGGCTGTTCTGCGAGAACAAGGATCGCGGGCGGCTGATGTTCGTGCGCGAGTTCGACGAGGGCGCCGTCGGCAAAAGCACGGTGGTGATGATGGCCGGCGCCACCAAGGCGATCGCATTCGGCAGGTTGCCGGCGCGGTTCGGCAAATACGAGGTCTGGAGCGACCCGGTGGGGTCGGACATCGTCAAGGCGATGCTGGCGGTCCCGCATCTGCAGATCGGCGAAAGCACGCCGTCGTCGGACGGCAAGGCGGATCCCAAGGGCGATCCCAAGTCCGATCTCAAACCTGACTTTGCGACATTCGATATCGACACGACCGGGCTGGAGCAGGGCTGGGCGCAGCTGCTGGCGTCGTGCCCGGCAACGAGCGCCGGCCCAAAGCCTGCGAGCCCGTTGCCGGCCGCTGTGTCGCCGAGCGTCAACGCGGTGCCGGCCGCATCGCCGTCGCCGTGAGCGCAAGAGGCGCCATTCGATCACGTGCTATGCATTTAGATGCAGTTGCATTGATTTCGGGGTCTGCTATCAACGCGGCGTGAAACGCTTCGCTCCCACCGCATTGATGCTCGGCAATATCGTCACCGGCTGCTCGGTGCTGGCGCCGGCCGGCATGCTGTCGGAGCTGTCCAACGGGCTCGGCGTCACGATCCACGCCGCCGGTCTCCTGATCACCTTCGGCGCGATCGTGCTCTGCGTCGGCTCGCCGGTGACGGCGTGGCTGACCAGCCGGTTCGAGCGGCGCGCGCTGCTGACGGCGACGCTCCTGGTGCTGACGCTGACCAACGCGGCATCGGCCTTCGCGCCGGATTACGACAGTCTCTTGATCATCCGCCTGGTCATGCTCGCGGTCGGTGTCCTCTACACGCCACAGGCGGCCGGCACCGCGGCGCTGATCGTGCCGGTGGAGAAACGCGGCAGTACGATCGCCTACATCTTCCTCGGCTGGTCGCTCGCCGCTGCAATCGGGCTGCCGTTGATCACCTTCATCGCAAGCCGTTACGGTTTTCGCGTGACCTATGGCGCGATCGCGCTGACCGGGCTCGTGAGCTGCCTGCTGCTGTGGTGGCGGTTGCCCGGCGGGTTGCATGGCGCGCCGGTCGACTTGAGGACCTGGGCCGATCTCGGCCGCAATCCGACCGTCATCCTGCTGCTCTCGATCACGACGTTGCAGATGTCCGGCCAGTTCGTGGTGTTCACCTTCATGGGGCCGCTACTCGGCAAATTGACCGGCGCCAACGCGGACGCCGTCGGGATCGTGTTCGCGCTGTACGGCATCTTCGGGTTCGTCGGCATTGCGATCGCAACGCGCATCGTGGATTCCTGGGGTGCCTGGAAGACGTCGGTGCTGTTCACGGTGCTGCTGCTCGCCGGCGTGGCCGGCTGGGCGCTGAGCGCCGGTGCCTACGCATTGATGGCCGCCTCGGTTGCGGTGTGGGGCCTCGGCTTTGCGTCCACCAATTCGATGCAGCAGGTGCGCCTCGTCGGTGCGGCGCCGATGCTCGCGTCGGCGTCGGTCTCGCTCAACACCTCGGTGCTGTATATCGGCCAAGCCATCGGCTCCGCGATCGGCGGATTGCTGTTCGCGCGCGAATGGCTGTTGAGCGCGGGCTACGTGGCCACGGCCTTCGTCGCGGCGGCCCTTGCGGTCGTGGTCATGACGCGGCCGCGGCCGGCCGCGCGCGCTACCGCCGCCGAGTGAGTTAATCGGCGATCCACGTCAGGAACGCCTTGAAGTTTACGCCCGGCAGCTGCAGCGCCACGCCCTCGAAATCGACCATGTCGCCGTTCGCGGTGCCCTTTAGCATTAGCGTGATCATGTCGGTCCCGAACAGCGGCCGGAAGGTGGGATCGGGATTGTGCCGCTGGGTCGAGACCTTGACGTGAATGCCGTCACCGCGGTCGGTGTAATTGCCGACGAAGGCAAAGGCCGAGTTGCCGCCGCGCAGCTTGCCGCCCGTCGCGTAGAGCACACCGGTGCCGGTGCCGTGAACGGTATGAAATTCGAGCTTGTACAAGCCTTCTTGCAATGCCCACCCCCGAGAAAAATATCTGTCCCAATGGTTGCAGCCTATGGTGCGTGCGGGATGCAGACAATGCCGCGTGGCGCAGATCGCTCGGTCGTCAACACCACATGGGCGAGATCAGCAGATGGACCGGGGCTCGGTGCTGTGGCTGTTCGCGTTGCGCGTCACCACTTCACGCTCTGGCTGGGCACGATGAATGCCGTCGTGCTCGGCTTGTTCGGATTGTGGGTGAAGTAGCCGTAAGCGGCAATGATCACGAGGAGCAGGGCAAGCACGGCCAGCAAATCGATCTGCCGGGGATCGTGCCCGTTGTGGCTGAGTTTCCAGCGCATTGTTGTTTCCTCCCCAAGGGGGCGATGAAACAATACGCCAAGTATCGCCACAGTTCCGCCGGAACAGCTATGCGCGTGGCGTTTGGGAGCGCCACAACGGATCAAGCGTCGTTGACACCGCGCCAGCGGGCGTAGCGCCAGGGCAGATACCAGTGTGCCCCAAGCGGCCTCGTCTGCGGGACATTATCGATGCCGGAGGTTCCCCAGGGCTGGCAGCGCAGCAATCTTGCCAGCGTCATCCACCCGCCGGCCCAGAGTCCGAAGCGCTCGATCGCTTCATCGCCATAGACCGAGCAGGTCGGCAGATGCCGACAGTTGTAGCCGACCAGCGGCGACAGCGTGTGCCGGTAGATCCAGATCAAGGCGCGGCCAAGGTTGCGCGGCATGCGGCGCATGGTTGTGGCACAGTCCATGCATCGCGGATGGTGTGTCGTTGAATGATCGGTCGGTGACATACGCAAGTATGTACGTAATCTTGCGGGGGTTCCAAGCTAAGGAACTGTTCAGTTGCAGATATTTACGCCACAGTTGGCCACTATTGCACAGCACCGGTCGCGCTGCAGCAAGGGCTCTATGGACGGTCCAGGTCAGCAACGCTACCGTTCCCATTACGCGCCGATGACAGATTCGTGGCGCATTGCTATGGGGCCATTGCCACCGCTCGCATCACCAAGGGCTTGGGGGAAGGAACCAAATTGAGGCTCGCGAACTCGCTTTCATTGCGCAGTTGGGTGCTCACCGGCGCCGTTGCCCTTTGCCTTGCGGTTTCCGGCACCGCCACATGGGCGGGTAACTCCACGCAGACCAGCTCGACCCTCGAAGAACGCAAGCTGCCGATGAAGTTCAGCTGGATCGCATGCCAGCCGAATTGCCGCGGCTGGGTGTCGGCGGTCGGCATCATCACAGCCGACAGCCCCAAGGAATTCGACGAGTTCGCGCGCAGCCGCCAGCTTGGCGGCGCCACCATCGTGCTCGACTCCAGTGGCGGCTCGGTCAACGATGCGATTGCGCTCGGCCGCCGCTTCCGCGGTCTCGGTGCGCTGACCACGGTCGGCACCAGTGTCGTCAATGTGGCCGCGCAAGGCGACCGCGCCAGCGTGCTGCCGGATGCCTATTGCGAGTCGATGTGCGTGTTCCTGCTGTTGTCGGGCAAGACGCGCTATGTTCCACCGGCCGCGCACATCCGGGTGCATCAAATCTGGATGGGCGATCGCGCCGATGACGCCAAGGCCGCCAGCTACACCGCGCAGGACCTGATGATCGTCGAGCGCGATATCGGCCGTCTTGCCAAGTACACCTTCGAGATGGGTGGGGCGGGTGAGCTGTTGTCGCTCGCACTCAGCGTACCGCCGTGGGAAGATTTGCACGAATTGTCGACGGCCGAATTGCGGCTGACCAATCTCGTCACCACCGATGCAGTCGCCGACGTGCTGCCGCATCAGGACAACGCAATCCCGGTCGCCGAGGCGAAGCCGAAGAACGCCGATCGCTTCGCGAGCAGCGCGATGGAAGGCGAGGCGCTGCCGCAAGCCGCGAAGGCGACCAAGACCGCCGAGGCTGTGGTGCCGACCGGCGGCACCGCCGCGCCGGCGCCGGTCCAGCCGTCGCAGTAAGGTTGAGGCTGGCGGTCGGGCTTACGCCGGCTGCTTTGCCTTGGCCTCGATCTGGCCGATCGCATCGACCACGGCATCAAAAGTCAGCAGGGTGGAGGCATGTCGGGCCTTGTAGTCGCGCACCGGCTCGAGCAGCGCGATGTCGGCCCATTTGCCGCCCTGTGGAGGCTGGCCATTTTCCTTCAGCATCTTGCGGACGGTCTCGCGCAATTCGCGCAGCTCGTCCGCGGTCGACCCGACCACATGGCTTGCCATGATCGACGAGGAGGCCTGGCCGAGCGCGCAGGCCTTCACATCATGGGCGAAGTCCGTCACCACCGGGCCGTCCATCTTGAGGTCGACCTTAACGGTCGAACCGCACAATTTCGAATGAGCGGTGGCACTGGCGTCTGGCTCGGCCAGCCGTCCGAGGCGCGGAATATTGCCGGCCAACTCAATGATCCGCTTGTTATAAATGTCGTTCAGCATGGGGATAGATGCCTGGTTCCGGCTGCGCCGGGCGCTCTTGGCGGCTGGGTCTCACCGTCCTATATATGAACCGCATCGTCCGAAACATAGCCCGGCTATGCTTCCACCGCGGGCCACTTGCGCCGTGGCGGTGCTACAAAGATGGGACTCAGGCGCCCGGCGGTTCGACGATCCGCCCCGTCTGCCCGGTGACACATCCGGCCCAAAGGCAAATGCCTGGGCCGGTCGAACGGAGAAGACATGGACGCCTTGATCAAACCGATTCGCGCCAACAAGCCGGCCGACGCGAAGGCCAGCGAGCTCGACCCTGCAGAATTCATGGCGGCGGCCGTTCGTGCCGATCAGCCGCGCCCGTCGCGGGCGGAGGCCGAGGACGCCGTGAAGACGCTGCTCGCCTATATCGGCGAGAACACCGGCCGCGAGGGCCTGCTCGACACGCCGCGCCGCGTCGTCGAGGCTTATGACGAGCTCTATCAGGGCTATCATCAGTGCCCGGCCGAAGTGCTGAACCGTACCTTCGGCGAGACCGCCGGCTACGACGATTTCGTCCTGGTCCGCGACATCGAATTCACCTCGCAGTGCGAGCATCACATGATGCCGTTCTACGGCAGGGCGCATATCGCCTACACGCCGGTGGAGCGCGTCGTGGGTCTCTCCAAGCTGGCGC
Source organism: Bradyrhizobium altum (assembly GCF_020889705.1). Taxonomy (GTDB): domain Bacteria; phylum Pseudomonadota; class Alphaproteobacteria; order Rhizobiales; family Xanthobacteraceae; genus Bradyrhizobium; species Bradyrhizobium altum. Next base: position 25,295 of record NZ_JACMYP010000083.1, read on the forward strand.
GGCTGACCGACATCTTCGCTCGCCGCCTGCAGACCCAGGAGCATCTCACCGCGCAGGTCGCGGCCGCGATCGACGAGGTACTGAAGCCCCGTGGTGTTGCGGTGCTGATCGAGGCGGAGCATACCTGCATGTCGGTGCGCGGCGTCGCCAAGCATGGTGCATCGACCTTTACCAGCCGCTTCACCGGCATGTTCCGCGACAATCCGGCGGAGCAGCAGCGTTTCCTGTCCCTGGTGCGAGGACCGAACCGGTAACCTCGCGTTTTCCCCAAGCGAGGTTTGCCGTGTCCGCATCGACCCACGATCACGACCGCGAAGAAGGGCTGGCCTTCCAGCCCAAATTCGACGCGACAGGTCTTGTGACCTGCGTCGCGACCGATGCCGCGACCGGCGACGTGCTGATGGTCGCGCATATGAACGACGAAGCCCTGCGCAAGACGATCGCGACCGGCGAGGGCTGGTACTTCAGCCGCGCCCGCAATGCGCTGTGGCGCAAGGGCGAGAGCTCGGGCCAGACCCAGCGCGTGATCGAGATCCGGATGGATTGCGATCAGGACGCGGTGTGGATCAAGGTCGAGCAGATCGGCGCCGCCTGCCACACCGGACGGCGCTCCTGCTTCTATCGCGCCGTGAAGGGCGAGGGCGGCAATGTCAGCCTGTCCTTTGTCGACGCCGAGCGGCTGTTCGATCCGGCGCAGGTCTACCGCAAATAGCGGGTCCTGCTGGGCTCTCTGGATCTTTAACGTGCCGTTAACCATAATTGCGGCAGGTTGTCGGGACATGGGTGCCGATTGCCGGCGCCCGGCAAGGCACCCGGACAGATGGCGGTCGACCTCTTCAATGCGACGGCTTCGGCAGGTGTCGATGCTTCGCGCCTGAAGGTCGCCGGTTCGATCAAGCAGGCGGCCGCGACCACCGGCACGAGCTTCGAATATTTGCTCACGACCGCGAAGATGGAATCCAATTTCAATCCGCGGGCCGGCGCCACGACCTCGTCGGCGCACGGACTCTATCAATTCATCGACCAGACCTGGCTCGGCACCGTCAAGGAGGCCGGAAGCCAGCTGGGCTACGGCCAGTATGCCGACGCCATCACCAAGAATTCCGACGGCAGTTATTCGGTCAGCGATCCCTCCGCGCGCAACGCGGTGATGAAGTTGCGCGACGATCCCGATGCGGCGTCGTCGATGGCGGCGGTGCTGACGCAATCCAACAGCTTCAAGCTCACCGGAACGCTCGGCCGTCGTCCGACCGATGCCGAGCTCTATATGGCGCATTTCATGGGCGTCGGCGGCGCCGGCAAGCTGATCTCGAGCGCCGAGGACAGTCCGAGCGCCAATGCCGCCGCGATGTTTCCGAAGGCGGCGGCCGCCAACCAGTCGATCTTCTACGACAAGTCGGGCAGCGCGCGCAGCGTCAGCCAAGTCTATTCGGTGTTGACCACACGCTACGCCGCGGCTGCGAATTCGAAGGACACGCGCACGGCGTTTGCCGCGGCGGGCGGCGACACTATGTCGCCTTATGCGATCGCAAGCGCTGCGCCGACACAGGCCCTGACCATGGACACCGCGTCCTATCTTTCGACCTTCCCGAATGCCCGCGCGGCCTCATCAGCCGGTGCGACCTCGGCCGTCGCATCGGCGCAGCCGGCGCCGGCCTTCCGCTCGCTCTACCAGGGCGGCGACCGTTCGGAGCCGATCTCGCCGACGGTGCAGGAACTGTGGGGCAATTCCGCTTCGCTGACTGCTTCGGCCACGCCGAAGGTCCGCGCGCCCGGGCGGCTTGATCTGTTCAGCGATCCGAGCGGAACCTACAGCAACGGCTAGCGCTTCCTTACTGCGCGTGCGAAGCGGCGTGCCATGGCCGTCTTAACGAAACGTCAATAATCCCAAACGTTTATGGTGAACCCTTTGTTAAGCGTCATGGTTTATTTTTCCTTGTAGTGGCGTCGTATGTCGATGCCGTCTCGTTGCGTAAGCCGGCAGGACCATGATCGTTCGGCAGTTCATTAGTTGGATTAGGACCGCTCCAGCAGGCGAGCGGGCAGAGGCGACACGGGCGTTGGCCCGGGCCTTGCTCATTTCAGATCTCACCGAGGACGACCGCATCGCAGCCGAAGGCGCGCTGCTGATGCTGCTCGACGATCCATCGCCGCTGGTTCGGCAGGCGATGGCCGAGGTGTTCGCACATAGCGCGGAGGCGCCTGCAGCAATCGTGCAGGCGCTGTCGGCCGACCAGCCGGCGATCGCGCTGCCGGTGCTGGAACATTCACCGCTCTTGATCGATGCCGATCTCGTCGACATCGTCGCGACCGGCTCCGACGAGATGCAGTGCGCGATCGCGCGCCGCGTCAATCTTCCGGCCTCCGTTGCCGCTGCGATCGCCGAGGTCGGCTCCGCGGCGGCCGCGCTCGAGCTGATCGAGAATCCATATGCCGGCCTTGCGCCGTTCTCCTGGGATCGCATCGTCGAGCGCCACGGCCATCTCGCGGCGATCCGCGAATCGATGCTGGCGCTGGAAGACCTGCCGTCCGCGACGCGGCTGGCGCTGGTCGCAAAGCTCTCCGACATGCTGGCGCAATTCGTCGTCGCGCGAAACTGGCTCGGCGCCGACCGGGCCGACCGGATCGCAGGCGAGGCGAAGGAGCGCTCGACGGTGAACATCGCCGCGCGCGCCTTCGGCGACGACATGCAGAACCTGATCACGCATCTGCGCGCCACCGGACAACTGACCGCCGGGCTGATCCTGCGTGCGCTGCTGTCGGGCAATCTCGACCTGTTCGGGGCGGCGCTCGCCGAACTGTCCGGGCTGCCCTATGGCCGCGTCTCCGCGCTGCTGAACGACCGCGGCGGCAACGGCCTGCAGGCGCTGCTGCGTCGCGCCGGCCTGCCGGAATCCACCTATGCCGCGTTCCGCGTCGCGCTCGAGGCTAGCCACGAGGTCGGCTATGTCGACAGCGGTGACGGCGCCGCGCGGCTGCATCGCCGCATGGTGGAGCGCGTGCTGACCCATTGCGAGACCGATCATTCGGCGGCCGAACCGCTGCTGATCCTGCTGCGCCGCTTCGCGACGGAATCGGCCCGCGAGGATGCGCGCATGTTCTGCGAGGAGCTCGCCGCGGAAGACGCGATCGCGGTGCTGCCTTACGACGACGATCTGATAGCGGCCTGAAGGCCGCGTTCCCCCGAGATTGACGATGATTGAAGCCGCGGCGCGCTGCTATTCGCTGGGTGCGATGCTCGGCGCGAGGATGGCCTCGAGATGTTCGGGGCGGTCGCGGTTGGCGTGGGTCAGGAATTCATCGGCGATACCGCGAAGCTGCTTGCTCAGCACGCCGGCCACGACCGCGGTATCGAGCTTGGTGCGGTTCCGTACGATCGCCTGCACGGCGTTGATGTGGTGGGCAATCAGCTGCGCCGGCACCGCGGCGAGGTCAGGCGCGTGCTCGATGATGCGGCACAGGCTCTCGGCCGCCGCCGCCGCCGAGGGATAACCGAATGTCGCGGCATCGCCCTTGATGTCGTGCGCGGCGCGGAACAGCTCCTCGCGCGTCCTGTCGTTGAAGCCCTCGCGCTGCACCGTGGCGTGCGCGGCGGAGAGGCGGTCAGCCTCGATCGTCATCCATTCCTTGAATTCGCCCGACAGCCCGGCGAGCGCCTTTTCGGCACGGCCAACCGGATCGTCGAGATCGCTCTCGGGGACGCGCAGCAGCACCTTGCGCAGCGGGTTCGGCTGCGTGATGACATGGTGGGTGCCGAAACTCTTGACCTCGATCGTCCCGGGTTTGTCTTTCGCCATGGCGATATCCTAAATGGTCGAACGCGCCTTCTCGAGCAGCGACGGCTGTTGCAGGATTTCGACCTCGCCGCTGCCGCGGCGTTCGGGGCCGATATAGGTGTTGGTGGTGTTGCGGCGGCGGTCGGCCCGAAATAAGTCTTGGTCTTGATGAACGGGCGCGGATTGGCGACCACATTCATGATGCGCTGGTAGAGGCCCTTGGCCGAGATCGGCTTGGCCAGGAATTCGGTGACGCCGGCATCGCGCGCCACGGTGACGCGGCGCTTCTCGGAATGCCCGGTCAGCATGATGATCGGCGCGTAGGGATTGCCCTTGGATTCCGGCTGCCGGATCATCTGCGCGAGCTCGAGGCCGTCGAAGATCGGCATCGACCAGTCGGTGATGACGATGTCGGGTACATAATGGGTGTACATCTCGAGCGCGGTGGCGCCGTCCTCGGCCTCATAGACCTCGCGCGCGCCGAACGAATGCAGCAGCGTCCGCAGGATGCGGCGCATGTGCGGATTGTCGTCGCAAATCAAAAATCGCAGCTTGTTGAAATCGATGCGATACATGGTCCGGTCCCGAACGGGCATACCGGGCCAATGCGGTATTACCCAGCGTTAACCATATCCTGCCCGGGGTTAATGATTGGTTGCCGGGCAGGGGCCCGGCGAGGCGCCGTCAGTAGCCGAACTGCTCGCGCAGGATGCGCTCTTCCAGCGAATGGCCGGGATCGAACAGCATCCGCATCGCGATCGTCTTGTCGGACAGCACCTCGACCCGGCGGACGTCGCGGACCTCGTCATGGTCGGCGACCGCTGCGACCGGGCGCTTCTCGTCCTCGATCACCTCGATCACCACGAAGGCGGAATTCGGCAGCAGCGCGCCGCGCCAGCGCCGCGGCCGGAACGCGCTGATCGGGGTCAGCGCGAGCAGCGCCGCGTTGATCGGCAGGATCGGCCCCTGGGCGGAGAGGTTATAGGCGGTCGATCCGGCCGGCGTCGCCACCAGGATGCCGTCGGCCATCAGCTCGGGCATCCGCTCATGCTCGTCGATCAGGATACGCAGCTTGGCGACCTGGTAGGTCTGCCGGAACAGCGCGACCTCGTTGATGGCGTGATGCAGATGCACCGCGCCGTGGATGTCGGTCGCGCGCATCAGCAGCGGATTGATCAGCGACTCCCGCGAGGCGGCCAACCGCGTGCGCAGATCGTGCGTCGAATATTCGTTCATCAGGAAGCCGACGGTGCCGCGATGCATGCCGTAGATCGGCTTGCCGCTGCGCATGTTGGCGTGCAGCGTCTGCAGCATCAATCCGTCGCCGCCGAGCGCAACCACGACGTCGGCATCGGCGGCCGAATGGTTGCCGTACATCGCGGTCAGCTGCTCGAGCGCGGTCTGCGCTTCCGCACTGGCGCTGGCGACGAAGGCGATCTTGTCATACCGCTTGGAGCTAGCCATCGCTCACGAACTCGTTTGGCACGGAACACGCCGCGCTCGTCTATACATCCCGGGCGGCCTTGTCGAGATGGTCCCGTGAGAGACCCGATGCCCAACGGGTGCCGCCAGACTAGCGCAGTTCGCTAGTGATATGCGTAAATGTCGGCCCAGGGAGTGAACGGCATGGCTAACAGTTTTGCGACACAGCTCACCGCGGCGTTGCTGGTGGCCTGCCTCGCAACCGCGGTGCGGGCCGACGACGAGACCCCGCAGCCGTCGCCGTCGCCGAGCGCGCAGGCCCCAAGCGG